>JAFAGX010000414.1 GCA_019237515.1 Acidobacteriaceae bacterium | reverse complement strand
GACGTCGGGGCGGTCCTTACCTACGCTGATGCTTTGGTATCTGCCGGCAGTTTTGAAGAGGCATTACAAGTTTTTGAGCAACATTGCGAGCGGTTGTTGGCGGCGGATCCGGGCAAAGTTTTACAGACCCTGCACTCATTGATCGGGCATGTCCGCGAGAATCCAGCCGATCTGGAAAAGCTACTCAGCATTCTGCAAAAAGCCGGAGACACCACCCACGTCACGGAAATTTATGAACTGCTGGCGCATGCGTCGGTGCAATCGGGCGAGTTAGAAAAAGCGCGCGACTATTACTTGAAGCTGACACAACTTGAGCCCGAAAACCAGATTCACGCGAGAAATTACCAGCAGGTGCTGGGTAAGCTTGGCGGTTCCGGCGGTGGGGAACACCTCATCACCGCCGAAGAAGGCGCGATTCTAGTCGATGAACTGGAAGCGACTGCCCCATTCATCGATCAGCGGTACAGCGATGACGTCGCGCTGGCCATCCGAGCTGCTTTAACCGATGCGGAGCTCTTCATCTCCTACAACATGCCGGCGAAGGCGCTCGCGCCCTTGCTTTCTGCTCTGCCCCAGGCACCCCGCGACCTCAGGATGAATCAGAAGCTTGCAGCTCTGCACACGCGAGCGGGACGATTCACCGAAGCGGCGGTTTGTTGCCGCACACTGGAGGGGATCTATCACGAAGCAGGCAATGCCGATGAAGCCAGCCGCTACGGGAATCTCGCGGAAAAATATGAACAGCGTGCCGGCTCGAGTCCAGTTGCAGAACCCGAAGTAAATGCAGTGACGCCTGCTTCTGTCCCTGGAAAAACTGATGTGGCGCCCCTCGTAGACGTGGCGCCGCAAGCCGAAGTGCCGGAGTTCCCAACCGCGGTCGCGTCAGCGGAGGTCGTCGCGCCGGCCCCCGACACAGCGGAATTCTCTGTTCATGCTGAGCCGCTTGCGCCGGCGGAAGAAGAAATTGACATTTCCGCAGAGTGGGAAGGTGCGGTAGTAAATGAGCCCCCTTCGGCTGGAGCCGAGGAGAGCACGGTAGCAGCTTCTGCTGAGGTCGAACAAACCAAGGACAATGGGGCGGCAGTTGATGAGGCCATCGAAGAAATCCGGTTCTACCTGGCAAGTGGAATGACAGAAGAAGCCCAGGCTGGATTCAGAAATTTGCGAAGGTTGCAGCCTGAAGCTTCGAAGTTGGAAACGATACGACGCGAGATCGAAGCAGCCATGTCGAAGGCGCCGGCAGCCGAACCGGCTGAGGCGGTATCGGTTGACGAGGTTCAGGAAGCAGAAGTTGAAATCCCAAAGGCTGAAGTCGAGGCCGCAGCAGACGGAGCAAACGAACTCGGCGCGATGGCTAGCGAAGTTGAGTCGTCTCTCGGAGAAGGCTTTTTGCCGCAGACGACAGCCAAAGAAGTACCTTCCGCACCATCAGCTCAGCTGCATGCGGAACCGAATCTCGAACCTGCAAACCCCCTGAACGAGTTCGTATCAGATCTGGAAGCCTCGCTCGGTGACGGTTTCCTTGCTGAGGCTCCGGTAGCGGGGCCCGACAAGGAAATGCCAACTGTGGCTGCTCACCGCGAAGCCACTCCGGTGGCTGTGGCTCCGGCAGCTATGGCGGCCTCAGCGGCACACGCGAGTGCTGGGGCACCGTCTTTGGTGGGCAATTCTGGATTCACCTATCAACCGAAACCTATCCGGCCCGCAGCTCCGGCAGCCCCGTCCATGAGCCCAGATCCCGGCGCTCAGGTTGACTTGGCCGGGATGTTTGGCGATTTGAAACAGGAACTGGAGGAGGACTCCTCCAGCACTGATGAGGATCCGGAAACCCATTACAACCTTGGGGTCGCGTTCCGCGAGATGGGCTTACTCGACGAAGCCATAGCCGAACTGCAGAAAGTGTGCCAGGCAGCCGATCGCGGGCAGCAGTTGCCGCAGATTATGCAGACGTATACGTGGCTGGCGCAGTGCTTCCTTGATAAAGGCGTTCCAGAAGCCGCGATCCGCTGGTACGAGAAGGCGCTGAAGCTCCCCAATCTCGACTTGGAAACGCGCACAGCTTTGCATTACGAGCTGGGCTCTTCTTATGAGACTGCCGGAAGCAAGAATGATGCCCTCCAGCACTTCATGGAAGTCTACGGCAACAATATTGATTATCGCGATGTAGCCGAGCGTGTGAAGGCTTTGAAGTCGTAAAATAGCTGGATGGGCGTCGCTTTTTTACTCTCCAAGGCTGTGTCTCTCAAAACTAATTGTGCAACGGGGCCTGTCGTGGGGTGCACTCGGTGACAGAGTCCCCGAAGGTTTCAGGTACACTCGGAAGTGGTGCTCCGTTACCAGACTCAAGCTCGCCGCCTGCGGCTGTGCTGCATACGCCGCCAGAAAGCGCGAGGTCGACTTACTCTGGATTTGACCTTTGGCTTCACCGCCTAACTGTCTTGCTTTTCGTATTTGTGTGTGCGGTAGTCGGCGTTTTGTTGGTGATTCTCCCTTGGCGTCCGGAATGGACTGATAATCGCATTCTCCTGACTTATCCTGGGCTGCGAAGCTTTCTGACTCTCGGTTTTGTTCGGGGGATTTGCAGCGGACTCGGCGTGCTGGACATCTGGGTTGGGTTCTGGGAAGCCAGTCACTACCACGAAGCCAACCAGTGATAATGTGGACTCGCGGCTTCCAGGAGTCAGTAGC
>JAFAGX010000614.1 GCA_019237515.1 Acidobacteriaceae bacterium | reverse complement strand
GCATCAGGGATTTGACGTCACTTTCGGCGTCAAGCAACCCAGCCAGCGAGCGCTTATCCACTTCTTTATGTCCGAGGTTGCGCTGCTCAGTTAGCGCGAATGACGGTGTTGTGTCAACAATGAGCGGCTGATCCAGAAAAGAGATGTTCTGAAAGCGGCGCCAGCTGAATGCTTCCATAACAGAGAGTGTGCTGATGAAAAACAAGTGATTCTCCTTCGCCGTTGCAATCGCCTCATCGGACAGCTTGCGGGTAGGGAGATGCGCCCAACCCGCGATGCCCTCTTTCATCAACTCGACCGATCCATTGCGGCTATGCGCGTCGACAATGGTGCGTAAGTTGTACTTTTTCGCCTCAGCGGAAATGGCCTGCACTTCTAAATCTGAAAGTCCCGCATAAAGCTTTATCAAGTCCACTTTCTCGGCTGCGAGGTCGCGGACCAGCCTGGGGATTTGGTCCTGCGAAACAACGGCACGCGAAAGCTCCGGCCAAAAAGGATCCGGGCCATCTATGAGCGGACCGACACAGTAGATGCGCGGTCCGAGCAGTCGGCCCGCAGACGTTTCCGCCCTTAATTGCAGAACATAAGATTCGACATTGCCGGTGTCGAGAACCGTGGTAACGCCAGCGTACAAAAGGGCGTTCATGTAACGCTGGAAGCCGAGCATGTCGGCGGAAACGCCGTCCCAGCCACCCGTAAGGTGCACATGCATATCCGCGAGGCCGGGTAAGGCGGTCCTGCCGCTCTCATCGATAGTGCGCGCCTGGGCCGGGATGGAGATAGTTGAGGACGGTCCGACGGCTACGATTTTTCGCCCTTCGATGACAATTGTGCCGTGTTCGACAGGCACTCCCCCGTTGCCGTCCACAATGCGGACGTTGGTAAATGCAATTGACTGAGCGCTCGCGCAAGTACCTGCGATCGTCGCGGCTACGAAAGCGAACCAAAGCAAGCTGCGAAATCTTCTGACGGCCAATCGGATCATGGAACAATATATGTCAGAAATAAACCTTGGCCGCAAGTTGCACTAGCCGCGGAGGGCCGGCGGATAAAATCCTTCCGAAAGTCCCGTTGGGAGGGATACCGTCGGTGAAATTACCGTCTGGGTTGTTGAACTCGGCGTGGTTAAAAACATTGAAGGCTTCCAGGCGCAGTTCCAGTCGCTGAGACTCGCTGCTACCGAGTGGAATCCATTTGTGAAGCGCGAGATCCGTTTGATTCAGTCCGGGCCCGTGAAAGAAATTGCGCCTCGCATTTCCGATAACACCGAACGGCGGCTGCGAAAAGGAACCGGGATTAAACCAAAGATTGTTGGGCGAACTTCGGGGATTACCATAGATCTGAACTGGGCCGGTCACATTCGGTACATCCCAGCACGTATAGAAAACGAAAGAAGTACATGTCAAGGAAGTATAGGAACCCGGACTGGAAATGGTTATGGGAAATCCAGTCTGCAAGGTTGTAATACCCGAAACCTCCCAGCCGCTGGTTAGCAGCCTCATAAGCCCCCCACTGCGCTCTCTACCGGGAATTTGATAGCTATAGTAAGCGACAAAGCGTTGACGGGCATCGAACGCCGAGTCTCCATAGTTCGCACGCGGGTTAAACGGGTTAAGAGCTCTCGTGCCAAGGCCGGTATCCTCGAAGTTAGAGCCTATATCCAGCGAGTGGCTCCAGGTGTATGAGGCAGAGAACTGCAAGCCATGCGAAGGACTGTTTCTCAGATTTGCCTGAAACGAGTTGTAGTTCGAATTTCCTTCCGTTGTCTGCTCCCCCACAGACCCGAAGACATTGCCCGGATATCGGAAGTTGTTTGGAAAGAAAATATTCTGAATTGATCGAAACTGCACACAGGTCGGGTTGGCGGCGCATCCTTGTGGGTTAAGTCCAGGATTCAGTTCCTTTTCTACTAACAAGTGGTGCGCAACTGCGCCGACGTAGCCGAGGCTGAGAATTGTCTTGGCCGGAAGTTCCCGCTCGACGGTAAGGTTGTAATTCTCCGCGTAAGGAACCGTAAAGCGCGGGTCTGTGGCCGTCATGGTGAGTGGTTCGAACTGGGCGAAATTTGCGTTGGCGGCTGATGGGATGGTGTACGGAAAAGGATTGGGAAGAGGTGGTACTAAACCGGCAATATCCGTGAAGGGAGCGGCGAAGCTCGGCGAGCCGCCCACAGCTCCGATGCCAAATGAAAATAGGGAGAAAGGAGGCGCAAAGATACTTTGCAGGACAGGCTGATCTTCGGAGCGGTTGAAGTAGATGCCATAACCACCACGAATCGAGGTCTTGCCGGGACCGCCGGGCAACCAGCCCGGATTCGGGCTCCAGGCGAATCCTACTCGCGGACCCACATGGTCGTAATGCGCGTCATAACCGGATGGAGTGCACCCGTGATCCCCGGGAAAGATAAGGCCTGCCGGGGCGGTGGGGTAAACCGAAGATTGCTCGCCTGGCCGAAAACAGTTAATCGATCGAGCGTTATTGCTGAGATTGGATAACGGTGTATCGGTTTGCCAGCCCAAGCCGTAAGTAAGGGTGAGATTGTCGCGCAGCCGGTATTGATCTTGCGCGAAGACATAGTACTCATATCCCCTGGCCCTCGTCGTGTTCGATGAACCTTGGGAATAGCTGTCGGGTATCCCTAACAGAAAATCGAGCCCAGGATTCCCCGTGCTGTAAGCGCCTGCTCCGGAGAAGAAGAACTCTCCGTTATTTGGGCCCACGAACGAATGGTTGTACTCAAAACGAGTTGCCGCCAGACCGAATTTCAGGCTGTGTCGACCGGAGACCCTGCTCAGGTTGTCTGTGATCTGATAAGTATTGCCAACCTCGTCTTCGGGGCCCTGTGGACTGTCACCCATCGCGAATAATCCACTGACAGAGATCCACGGTATCCCGGCGTTTGCGGGGTCCTGCGGGATGATGCCGCTGAAGCCAGCAGAAGAAGGGAGTTGGGGGTGTACCGGGTAGGCAAATGGCAAGTTAGTCCGCGTGTAGGCGCCACGAAACTCGTTCAGGGTGGTACTACTTAAGGTATGGTTCCAAGCGGCAGCGAATTCGTACGCCTTGCGGTCCGCCGTTCCTGCAAAACCAGGAAGAGTTGCCCCGAAAAATGGCAGGGCGTTCTGTCCCGGGTTGCGTTCGATGAGTCCGTATCCCCAGATCGAGTCCTTGGAGCTAATCGTGTGGTCGATCCGGAAAAGTCCCTGGTCATCGCGGTCGGTGTGAACCGGATTGAACGAGTAACCACTCACCCCTGAGTTGGGCAATGGAATGTAGCGAGCAGCCAGGCTTGCAGCGACGCTATTGAAGTCTGAAGTTGGCACGATTCCGTTTGGCCATAAGGTGCAGTATGGCGTGCCTGCCGGCTGAAGAATACCGCTCGAATCAGTTAACGGAATTGGCGATTTATTGGAGCCAAAAGGACAAGCGGCTCCGCCCTGGGAAAAATTTCCTCCCCGCTCTGCTTTCGTGAAGACCTGAACCAGTCCGAGCGGTGCAGAGCCGCCGTAATCTGTAATGTTCTCGGCGCGGCTCTCTCGCGTACCTTGGTAGGAGAGAAAAAAGAAAGTGTGGTCCTTCCACAGCGGCCCTCCAACCGTACCGCCGAATTGGTTCCGGTGTAATACGTCCGGAGTCTGCAAGAACCACCGCGTTGCGTTCAGACTGGTGTCCCGATAAAACTCGAATAAGCTCCCATGAAACTGGTTCGCGCCGGACTTGATGACGGCGTTGACTATGGCGCCCGAGTTCCGACCATACTCCGGATTAATGGTATTGGTGACCATCCGGAATTCACCGATCGCGTCCGGGCTGGGTATGATGGCGGGCGTGTTCCCAAAGAAATTGTTGGAGTCTGCGCCATTGATCAGAAAACTGTTCTGCTGAGCCTGGCTGCCGTTTGTCGCATAGGTGTCCGTTCTGCGATCCGATTGCGATACCACGCCGGGTTGGAGTTGCTGCAACTGAATCCAGTCACGACCGTTCAAAGGCAAATCGATGATGGCTTGACCATTCACCACTGCTCCAAGCTGCATGTCAGTGGTTTCGACTTGGACCGGGTTTGCCTCTACGTGGATTACCTCCGCGACAACTCCCGGAGAGAGGCTAATATTCAGCACGTAGACTTGATTCACCGTTAGGATGATGCCTGAGGCTTCGAACTTCTGAAATCCGTTTTTTGTCGCACTTAGCGTGTACCTGCCTACAGGAAGACTGATCAGCTCATATGATCCGTCCGCTTCAGAGGCGAACTCGCGCGCGACTGCTGTGGCCTGATTCGTCGCGGTGATCTGCGCTCCTGGCACCCTAGCCCCTGAAGCGTCCGTAACGATTCCACGAATGCGGGCATACAGTTCGTCTGCCTTCGCCGGAGATGTCGCGAGTGCGAACGCGGTGATTAAAAAAACGAAGCATCTCATGCAGTATCTCTTTTTCATATCAACCATCCTCCGCTTTTGCCCCAAGTGGTTGTCAGGCGACTGAAGCTGCTAAACCCGGCGAGTGCGTTTATGTAGAGCCGATCATTTCACGAAGAAGCATCGGGTTTCAAATAGTCCGTAAAGTCTATCGAGATAGTGTGGTATTGTCAATCAAGTGATCTAGCTTCGCTTTATTGGCAAACCCAATGTACTTCATGAACACCGTGGAGAACGTCGTGTGATATGGTAAGTGCCCAAACAACCTCGCGCGAGCTTTTTGTTAGCGTATGTGCAGGCTCAGGAGAATCCTCCCTGCGAGGCGACGCAACAAATCGAATGAAAGCGATCATTTTTCATGCCCACGGCGGTGTTGAAAACCTCAAGTACGAGGAGATCCCCGCTCCGACTCCTGCCCCAGGCGAAGTCCTGATTCGAGTTCGCGCCGTTTCCTTGAATGGTTTCGACCCGATGATACTCAAGGGTACAACCTCGCTCAAGACGCCGTTTCCGATGAGCCCGGGTGGTGATTTCTCTGGAGAAATCGTTGCCTTGGGATCTGAAGTGGGCGGCGGCACCTGGAAGATTGGCGATCGCGTTTGTCCTTACCCATACATTGAAGGCCGGGGAATGACTGGGGAAACTCTTCCCGGAGCATGCCGCGAACTGGTGACCATGCCGGTGACAAATCTTTTGCGAATGCCGGATGGACTCTCCTTTGTCGATGCAGCTGCGCTCCCGATTGCATACGGTACGGCACTTCGAATGATGCACGCGCGGGGAGCGATTCGCGCAGGCGAGAAAGTGCTGATTCTTGGCGCGACCGGAGGTGTTGGAACTTGTTGTGTGCAACTTGCAGCGGCGGCCGGTACCGAGGTCATCGCATGCGGAAGCTCGGAATGGAAGTTGAGCAAACTCAGGGAAATCGGAGCCGCGCATGTAATCGACACCTCCAAGGAAGATTTCCTGAAGTTCGTGCGAGAGAAGTTTGGTAGACCAAGATATGGAGGTGGTGGTGGGGTCGACGTAGTTGTGAATTACATTGGGGGAGAGACTTGGGTCCCGTCGCTGAAAGCGTTACGACATCAGGGTCGTCTTCTAGTCTGTGGCGCCACCGCCGGATATGCACCTGCAGAGGACCTGCGTTATATCTGGAGTTTTGAACTGCAAATCATCGGATCTGACGGTTGGACGTACGAGGACCAGACTACATTAATGAAGATGGTTGTCGAAGGAAAGCTTAAGCCGGTCATACACTCAACGAGACCACTTTCAGAGACTCCGCAGGCGTTACAGGAGTTGATGGATCGCAAGGTCTTTGGGAAATCGGTTTTGACCGTGCCAGATTGAGGACTGTTGAATGCTACCAGAGAATCTTGGCTACCTTTTTAATGTCCCGCTTCGGCTTCAGCCCACGGCGCCTGCCATTTTACAAGACGACGTTACCCTTACTTTTAAAGACCTGGATGAGCGCTGTAACCGAATGGCCAACGCACTGGTAACCCTAGGGATCAAACCGGGTGATCGCGTCGCGCTTATGTTCACCAATGATTACCGGTTCGTCGAGACGCTCTTGGGAACGATGCGCGTGGGAGCGGTTCCGGTACCGGTAAATATTCGGATGGGAGATGAGGCGATTATGTACGTGATCGCCGACTCCGATTCCGCAGTTCTTATCGCTAATTCGGAGATGGCTGCCCGTGCGGGGTCTCTGGTTCCGCAGCTGCCGGCGGTGCGGCACTTCATTGTAGATGGGGAGGTGAAAGGCAAGGCTCTGAATTACGACCAGACGCTCCAGGCTGCTTCTCCTCTATTTTTGCCACGGAAGACATCACCGGACGACGTCTGTCTTCAACCGTACACCTCCGGTTCTACCGGCAAGCCAAAGGGAGTTCTTTTGACCCACGGCGGACAGATCTGGAATGTAGATTTGCTGTGCAAACTCGAGGCATTCGATGATAGCGAGCGAGCATTGGTAGCGGTCCCGCTGTATCACAAGAATGCGATGCTGGGCGCGGTCAAACCTATGCTTCTCTGCGGAGGCTCGCTGGTGATCCTGCCGGGCTTCGATCCTGTGCAAGTCATCCGATCGATCGCGCGCTACAAGGTTACGTACATGACTGGAGTGCCAGCTATGTTTTCCAGAATCCTGTCGGAAAAGGAGGAGCTCCGCAGGAACGACGTGAAATCACTGCGCTACGCAGTGTGCGGTTCTGCCGAGGTTTCGGAAGAGTTGGTCGCTGAATTCCAGAGAACCTTTCCCGAGGCGATCATCGCCGAGAGCTATGGTCTAACTGAGGGTGGACCAGACCCAATCAGCAATTGCCGCTACGGGCTGATCAGACGGGGAAGTTGTGGGAGGGAAATCCCGGGATCCGATGTGAAAATCGTCGGCGAGGATGGGGTCACCGAGTTAGGGCCTAACGAAGTGGGAGAACTCATCACCCGCAATCCCGGGTTGGCTAAAGGTTATTGGAAGCTTCCGGAGATCACCAAGAAAAAGTTTCGCGACGGCTGGCTCTATACCGGAGACCTCATGCGTCGTGACGAGGATGGTTTCTTTTACTTCGTGGGACGCAAAGACGACATGATTAATGTATCCGGCGAAAACGTCTACCCGAAGGAGATTGTCGATATTCTTCTGCGCCATCCGAATGTCCGGGAAGCCTATGTTGTGCCCGTGCGTCACCCGATCAAGGGGGCTGTTCCAGTCGCATTCATCGTGCAATCCGCAAACGCAAACCTTTCTGCAGAGGAACTCAAACAATTTTTCTTGAAATATGGCGCACCATACGCCTACCCACGCCGCTTCTACTTCGTTGACTCCATGCCCCTGGGCGGAACAGGAAAAATAGATCGAGCACAACTGGAGAAACTGGCGGCGGAGTTCGAGGAGAAAGGTCAGCATGCACAAGCCTGATCTGTCCGAGTCTCCATATCAGCGCTTTCTGGGTCTGGAATTGGTACACCATGAAGAAGGTTTGGTCGAGATTCGTATGCCGTTCCGCGAAGAGTTTCTGCGCGACGATGGATCAGATTGGCTACACGGGGGAATTCTCAGCGCGCTCATTGATATTGCGGGGGACTATGCTGTGTACTCAAAAACCGGAGGTGACGTTCCCACGGTGGACCTTCGGGTGGATTATCTGCGACCGGCAAAACGCGGTTGTCTCACTGCAATTGCGCGAACGGTGAAAGTGGGTCGACGTGTCAGCATCGCAGACGTCGATGTCAAAGATGAGCAGGGTCAAGTCGTCGCTGTCGGACGTGGCGTGTATGCGACGCCAGCGCCGTAACATCCCATCATCGAGCATGCCACAACAGAGAGATGGATTGAGCTAACAACTAAGGACCACACTTGTCGCCACCGAGACAGAACTCCCGCTGGTTCGTTTTAGCCCTGGTGCTGATCACAACAGCAGGCGGGCTGATGATCTTTGCTGCACCTTTTCCACTTCTAACTCTTTGGGTACGAGACCTCGGGATTTCGCGGACACAAGCGGGTGCCTTGACTGGGCTGTGGTACTTGGTTTCTGCATGCGCGTCCTTGCCCGCTGGCTGGTTGGCGGACCGGGTTCGACTTCGTAGGCTGTTCCTTTCCCTCTGGGCCTTGGTTGTTCTAGGCACAGGCTTAATGGCTGGCGCATCGGGTTTCTGGATGCTGTGTCTCGGACGACTGATATCTTCAACCGGGCTTACCGGCCATCTTGTAGCTGGACCGAAATTGCTCGCGGTATGGTTTGAAGGCCGAAAAGAGTTCGGCCTCATTATGGGCTTTTACAGCATGAGCATGACGGCCGGAGTGTACGCCAGCTTATTTGCCCTGGGCAGAGTTGGGCAAAACTCCGGCTGGAAACCCGCAATGTTGTTACTAGTTGGACTCGCGATCGTCGCTTTCTTCATGATGCTGTCAGTTCCTTCCGTCTCGCCTGGTTCAGACAAGGCTGAGGCCGGTGGGGCCGTTTTAGCACCAGGCCACAGGGCGGCTGCGTGGGTGCTAGCGATGGTTTATGCGGGTTACAACGTTTCTACCGAAGCTTATCTGACCTTCACGCCGGATTATCTGGTGCGTTTAGGGTACGGTCTCGCGGCAGCGGCGGCGATCGTCGGCATCTACGCCTGGGTGGCTCTCAGTTTGAAACCGTTCGTGTCTCCATTTCTCCGAAAAAATAACGCCGCAAGTTATGTGATCGTGGCGTCACTTCTTTTTATTGTGAGTGTCCTTTTACTGATTAGCCGTATTGTTTCACCCGCATTTTCCGCAAGCTTATTCGGGGTCTCCATGGCAGTAGGGATGCCTGCCTTTTACGCCTTGCCGCCGCTCATGTTTGGCAATGAGCAGTCCGGATATGTGTATGGCTTGTGCTCGTTCCTCTACGGTGTGGGATTTGTCGTTCAGCTTCTAGTGGGAGTGGCGGTCGATAAAACCGGAAACTATACGACTGGCTATGGTGTCATCTGCGCGACTGCGGCGGTAGCTCTGATTGGAGGGCTATGGCTTCGCCGTGAAAGCGCCACACACTCTTTGCCAGCGGAAGTCAGGAACCTGGCGTGATGACAACTACGCAGCCGAATTCATTCGCTTCAGTTTTCCTGAATCATTTTTATGTAGTCGTGGATTCCCCAACCTATGACGCGATCGAAGCGAACGCATTCTTACGAAAGCGTTTCGCCGTGAATGAAAAGCGGACGACCACAAATGCGGAGATGACCTACACGGGTCTCTACTTTTATGGTTTGAACACATATTTTGAGTTTTTTGACGTGAGCAATTCTCCCCGGGATCAGGTCGGGGACTCCGGCATCGCGTTTGGAGTGGACCAACCTCGAACCGTAAACGTCTTGCAGCAAGTGCTTGGGTCGAGCCTTGAGCCGAGTTTGAAAACAGTCACTCGGCTGTACCACGGGCAGCAAATCCCATGGTTCTTCATGGCGACAGCAAGAAATCTTCCCTATGAAAGCGAATTGAGTTGCTGGGTGATGGAATACCACCCCGAATTCTTGAGTAACTGGAACCCTCAGCAAGAGGAAAAAAACCAAGGTATCTCGCGCAAGGAAATTCTGCAGCGGTATGCTGGTGTCCTTGAACCGGTGAAAGAACAAATCTTAGAGGACGTGATCGGGTTGACCGTGGCAGCTGATGCGCGTGCGATCAGCAATCTGATCGACTTGTGCCACGGCCTCGGTTATCGAAGTGAGAAAACTGGAAATGCGGTTGCCCTGCGCGGACCCGATTTCGTCTTGGTTTTGCTTCCAGCGACACAGAATGTTCGGGGCATTCGAGAGATCAGAATGCGCACTCGAGGTCTTCCTCAAGGCGAACAGGAACAACAATTGGGAAACTCCGAACTCAAATTCGTTGGTTCCTCCGCGATCTGGTCATTCCGCTGAAAGTGCGAAATCATGCAGGGAAAATCGTGCGACGTTCAAGGCTTCTTGTTTGCTTGTGCCCAGGCTTGTTGTAACAGAGCATCTGGGGAGTAAGTTTTTCCGCCTTGCACCAGCAAACTTATCTTCGTAAGGTTGTGAACATCTTGCAGAGGGTCGGCGTCCAGAACGATCATGTCTGCAAACTTTCCAGCCTCGACCGTTCCCAGCCGATCGTTCTTGCCGAGAGCTTCCGCCGCAGTCGAAGTTGCCGCGCGTAGCGCTTGCAAGGGGCTGAGCCCGGAGGCCACCAACAATTCCAATTCGTGGTGCAATCCAAAGCCGGGCAATAGACTTCCTATACTTGGTCCGTCCGTGCCCGCAATAATCTTCACTCCAGCTTGGTTGCACATTCCCACAAACTTCTCCTGTTTTTGGAATGCTTCAACTCCAGCGGCCTGGAGTTCGGCGGGAAGCTCATAAATGGGGCTTTTAAGGTTGATGTCCCGTTCCACGATTTTCGGCGGCAGATACTTATTATTAGGATCATTCTTCTCAGCATCCATATTAGGTACTTCCGTTATCTCCGTTATGAGAAGCGTTGGATCCAGGAATATTTTGCTTTTTGCGAGCCGTTGGACCAGTGCTTGCATTTTTTCCGACTGCAAATCAAATCGCTGCCACAGCGTTGGTTCGCGCCGTCCCAAGGGTAGAGGATCGATTTTCTCTGCCTCTTCGGCACTTAGCATCTCTCTCCCGGTAATCCGAATATGTTCAAGTCTTGTCATTCCCAGTTCGATGGCACGGGTCATGGTCATCGAACGCGGTATATGCCCGGCGACCGGCAGTCCCCGTTCCTTCGCTGTCTCAATGATCGCCTTGAGCTCCGGTTCCTTCACGTTGTTATAAACCTTTACAAAGTCCACGCCCTGGTCCGCCAGAAAATTTACGGCACTCGTTGCCCGTTGGGGGGTATCGACGAGCAAACTCATGTCCGGCCATACCGGCGGGATTCCGTCCAGAAGAGGCCCGGAGAAAAATAATCGCGGGCCAATAAGCTCGCCGCGCAAAAGCCGGTCACGCGTTAGTCGCAGTACGGTGATGTTCCCACCGGGATTGCGAATCGTAGTTACGCCATTCGCCAGGTACAAACTGAACGGCGTCTCGTCTGGATTCTCCGCGTGTGCGTGGGAATCGATAAGCCCTGGAACGATCCATTTGCCAGCCGCGTCGATGGTCTGTGCGCCATCAGGAATGGCCATGTTTCCGGAGCCGACCTTCTCGATCCGGTCGCCTCTTATAAGAATGATGCTGTCAGGGATTTCCTTGCCGGACGCCACGTCGACCAGGGTCCCACCCCGGAGTACCAGTACCGCTGAAGTTGTTTGCGCGTGCAAAGTTCCAGCAAGCAGAACAGTGAAACAAACAAGTACGATGCGTTTCATACCCACCTCTCGCGCAAGGTTGGCAGTATAGTCGGCTTTCGCCATCCCGGGTGCCGCAATGTATCACGTTTCGAGACTGAAAGCCTGCCGGAGCTTAATGAAATAATGTCTATTTACATACTAGACATTACCAGGTTACATTGTCAAAGAAGCTCTGACGGAATGCGATGTGCGCTAGCGTCAGTATCGGAATGCGTCGCGGATGCCGTGCAATCCGAGTTCACGTGGCAGGGGCCCCGATCGCTGTTCCGCGGTGAGCTTGACCAAATGTTTTGTTATTTCCCGCGCCAGCTGGCGGCGCGTTTCTGAAGGAAGGCATCAATCCCTTCCGCGGCATCTTCCAAAAGTAGATTGCATGACATCACTTCACTGGCGACGTCGTAGGCTGCCCCAAGGGGTCGATCGATCTGGCCGTAGAACGCTTGCTTGCCGAAGCGGATCGTGGCCCCACTGCGGGACAGAATAATCTCGGTGAATCGCCGGATCTCAGCGTCCAGCTTGTCGGCAGGAACAACGCGGTTCACGAGCCCCCAAGATAGTGCGGTTGCGGCATCGATCGGCTCGCCAGTCAGTAACATTTCCATCGCTCGCTTCCGGCCAATGTTCCGCACCACGCCCACCGCTGGCGTCGAACAGAACACACCAATGTTGACTCCCGGCATGGCGAACGTCGCCGTGTCGGCTGCTACCGCTAAATCGCACATCGACACGAGTTGGCAGCCCGCTGCCGTGGCAATCCCCTGCACGCGGGCAATCACCGGCTGCGGCATCTCTGTAAGCGAGATCATCATTCGGCTGCAGGCATCGAACAGGCCCCGCTGCCAGCTTTTGTCCTTCGTGTGAGCGCGCATCTCCTTGAGGTCGTGCCCTGCGCAGAAGCCCTTTCCCTCAGCGGCGAGGATCACAACCCGTAATGAAAGATCACTGGCGATCGCATCCAGCTCGGCTTGTATCGCGGCAATCATTTGGCTCGACAACGGATTGAATCGCTGGGGATGATTGAGGGTGAGGGTAGCCACTTCGTTCACGACGGTTCTCAGAACAAACGGCTCTTCCGCTGGCAAAGTAGCGTCGGCGCGCATAAGACATGCCTCCGTTCTGCGCGTAGCAAATCGCTGAAACTGGTCACCGCAAATCTTGGGTTTCCCGCAAATCCTCGGACTGGTTTCCTGGTGAACAAAAAGAAACACCACGGGGAATCAACCGGTTTTCGTAGGCTTGTCGTTCCAGATTCTCGCGGAAATCGGGATGGGCGAGCGCAATGATCGCTTTAGCCCGTTCCGCAACGCACTTCCCTTTCAAATTGACCATTCCGAATTCGCTAACTACATACATCACATCTGAGCGGGGCGTGGTCACGATGTTGCCGGGAGTAAGAGTGAACACGATGCGGCTTCGCCGCTCGCCTCGCTTTTCGTAAGTTGACGAAAGGCAGATGAACGACTTGCCTCCCTTGGACGCGTAAGCGCCGCGCACGAACTGCAGTTGTCCTCCGGTGCCACTGATGTGACGACAGCCGTCAGATTCTGAAGCCACCTGGCCCTGGAGATCGATCTGTGTAGTGTTGTTGATTGAGACTACCTTCTCGTTTTGCATGATGATGTGCGGCGAATTCGTATAGTCCACCTGGTGGCAGTACAAATCCGGGTTGCGGTTGGCGGTGGCATAAAGGGCGGGCGAGCCCAGCGCAAAGGTATAAACCACTTTGCCTGGATCTAATGTCTTCCGCGAACCAGTCACCCTCCCTGAACGATAAAGCAGCCCGAGGCCTTCGGTCATCATCTCCGTATGAATTCCCAAATCCTTGACTCCGGCTTCCAGCAACAAAGAGCACACAGCGTTGGGCATTCCACCGATTCCGATCTGAAGACAGGAGCCATCCTCTACTTCTGCGGCAATACGGCGGGCCACCATTCGGTCAATATCGCTTGGCTCCGGATTAGGTAACTCTGCGTTTGGCTGATCGTCGCCCTCGATGATGAAATCGACCTCGCTTACGTGTACGCCGTTGTCTTTGCCGAAGACGTATGGCATCTGGCGATTGAGTTCGACGATTACCAGTTTGGCGCGTTCGATCACTGCCCGTTGCCAGAGGTTCGTCGGGCCAAAATTGAAGTATCCCCCGTCGTCCATCGGACAAGTCTTGAGGATGGCGATGTCAACAGGATCAAGAAAGCGCCGGTAATAATCCGGCACCTCTCCCAAATTTAGCGGCGTGTAGTTACAGCGGCCGACGTCGTGCTTTCGGCGCTCGTAAGTCGAGAAATGCCAACTGAAAAGGTGGAAATGATTGCCTTCTGGATCTTCTTCGATCACGGCACGTGGACGCATCGAGAGGCAGGAGCGGATCTTGACATTCTCGAGTTTGCCCTTTCTCGCAGCTAACGCCTTATCGAAAACATCCGGCTCACAGAGCGTCGCGCCGTAGTCCAGCCACATGCCGGATTTGACGAAGCTGGCAGCGTGTTCAGGAGAGATCGTTTCAGCGGGCATGGCCGAAGCTCAGATAGTGACGGCCTCAAAGAGGCTATAACCACAAAGAGTCTATAACGAAACAGGCGAGCAATCGGCGCAATTTCGGACCAGCATTGAGGAGCGCAGAGATTTTCGAACGCGCGAGAATCAGAATGAACGCAGCTAGCGTCTGAGCAAATCAGTGACAAACAATCGCCGTAGCTAACTGCGCGGCTCGTGCATTGTCGCCAATCTGGAAAATGGCTGGCAACGGGCTTCGAGTCCGCGAAACCGACTTGTGGCCCGCCTAGCTATATTCACCGAGCAGCGATGTGCCGTTCGATCTGTGGGAATTTCAGCGGCTAGAACCGAAATTGTAGGTGAAACTTACACTTGCATAGGATGGGACCCGCACTCCGACGACCTCTTGAATTTCCGAGGGATAGAAATTCTCTGTAGTCTGCCCACTGTAGCCGCCTGCCACCAGAAAATTCACCCCCACATCGAGCCGTCCATTCAGGAGTGGGCGAACCAAAGCACCGCGGAGTTCCTTGACTGGAGTTCCAACGCACTCAGCATTCAAGTTCTGCGGATCGCATCCTGTTCCCAGCGGCTTCCTTCCCACAAATTCGAACTCGCCTTTCGCCTGCAGGTGCAGCGGAAGTCTTTGGATCGTCCCCAGAAAATCGACGATTGTACGTGGAGCTTCCGGCGTCGGATCTCCCGAGTCGAGATCGCGCGCGTCGGCTTTGGAGAAGCTTGCCTGAAGCGAGCCCAGTGCAAAATCGTGACGGAAAGAGAGCATCACGAAGCGAAGCCGGCTGGGTCCTTGGTTGAACTGGAGGCCAGTATCGGGGTCGATTTTCGCGAGTTCCGCACTGTTCGTGACGTGCCCTAGCGTCAACCGAACGTCAGTCCGGTGAGTCGTCTTGCTGACAACCAGCTGATAGGACTGCGAGCGAGATACGGGAGTACCAGCACTATTCCCCAAGCCAATTCGCGGGTCTTCGGTGAAGAAGGCTTCTCCGAAGCTCAGCGAGACGAGCGGGATAAATCGACAATCTGTAGGCAAGAAACTGAAAGTTGCTTTCGGCGAATTAATCCCTATCCATTTTTGGGAAGAATTCTGCGAAGCCAGTAAGTCTCGGTTGTCGAAGCTGATTTGATCTCGCCGCCATCCGAGATAATAACGGAAGTAGCGGGAAAGCCCACCCTCAGCTGCCACATAGGGAGTGATCGATGCAATCGTAACGTTGTTTCCGTCGATCGGGGTAAAAGGTCCGTAGTAGCCGGGCCGAGTTCGATTGAAAAAACCGTAGTGGTCAAGGTCGTCGCGTCGCGGCGCTTCGCGTTCGTAATCCAAACCACCTAGCAACGAAAGAAAATCGCCGAACTTCTTCAGGTATTCGGCGCTGGTGCCGCCCACAGTTCGAAACTCGCTCTGGCGGATAAGTCCCTGCCCAAAATCAGAGAATAAAGCGAGATTGTAAGTTCTAAAGAAACCGGATAGTTGCAACTACTGGCTGCTGCTGAGCTGCCAGGTGTCGGTCAGAGCCAGCAAAGCCGTGTGTGTTTGATCTTTCTGTCGAGGATCAATCGTATCGCCATAGTTCGGAACATTTACATCATTTAAGTTTCGGGCGAAGATGGGCACTAATCCGGGAACGTATGAATGGCCATAGTATCCAATTCCAACCAGGGCCAATCGATGTGAACCGAGATCGAAGATACGTTCGCCGTTAAACTTATATTGCTGGCGATGCTCAAACCGGTCGAGAAATCCATTTCCGTACGAGGCTTCGAATGCCAGCCACGATTCCGGCCCCGGACTGAATCCCGCCGCGACGTCGGCGTCACGGTGATCGCCGGTAATGGTAAGAAATGGATCGAGACGGGAACGCAGACCATAGGTTGCCGCCAGGTTGACCGAGTGATTTCCTTCTCTGACGTTGAAAGCGCCGCCGTCGATCTGCACGCTCTCCAGAGTCTGTGGCACAAAAATGTTGGGATCGGCGTATCCATTGCCGTGGGCATTTGCCGATAAATTGTTCGGAATGAGATAGCCGCCGGCGGCGATGAACTGCGCGATCGGTTCGCCATGATCACCGGCAACTCCCGGCGCAAAGTATTGTGGTGCCTTAATCCCGCTGGACGCGGTTTCAATGGGATATCCAGGAATCGAAACCGGCGCCCCCGGCCGCCCTGGATTTGCATCGAGCAAGTCTTCGCGCACAAAAACCCGCTCAGCAGGATCGGGGTTGGAAACGCTAATTTCATTTACATCGGCAGTAACGGTTACGGATTCGGTTTGTGAAGCGACCGTCGAAAACTGGATGGTTTCAGTTCGAATCTGTGTGTCGGCGAGCGTAATGGTTCGCGTAACGGTCGCAAAGCCGGGGAATTCCGCGACCAAGTGGTATTCCCCGGTGTTCAGATTCGCAAAGGAGAATTGACCCTGGCTATCTGTATGCGTTTGGTTGGATGAAGAATCAGCCAAATGCAACAGACGAATCGTCGCGCCGGGGACAGCATCTCCGGAGGGGTCTGTGAGATTTCCCGACAATCGGCTCGATGCCGATGCAGGAAGGACAAGCCAGCACCAGAATAAGAAAGCAGAGCTGATGCGCCACACAGTTCGCACGGTCAAGTTTTGAAGTCTGGTGCGGGTCATAGTATGCCTTGTCCAGTTCAAAATAAGTAGTGGTAGAAACCGGCAGCTCACTTTTACCGGCGATTGGGCGATGCCTGCTGCGCTGCATCTGAAAGACGAGCCGAAGTCGCGACTGTGGGTATCGAGTCCCCTGCATCTAAGGTCGCAGCCTCATGAAAATATTTTTGTGCGGCCGCGCGATCACCTGCGGCAAGCGCAATCTCTCCTGCATGCCGGAAAATTCGGGCATCCCGAATGCCCACCGCCAAGGCCGCGTCAATCTGCTGACGCGCCTCTTTATTGCGGCCATTGACGTGAAGGGCCCACGCGTAGGAATCCAGAGTGTAGACGTCATGCCGGCGGCCAAACTCCCGGGCGGCCACTTCCAGAGCCTTGAGCGGTTGTTGGGCGTGATCGGCATAGTAGAAGATCAGCTCGCGATTCGAGTTGTCCGCGATGGTGGTTTCTCGCAGCGATTTCTGCTCGAAATCGGCGAAAGCTTTGTTTGCTTCTTCGGTCTTCCCCGCCAGTTGCAAGGCTTGAGCAAGATCGTAGAGGTTCTCGGCATGCAGAGCAGCTTGATAACGCTGCTGCAGTAATTCGACCGCTTCGCCGTAGCGCTTCTGCGCAATTCGGACTTTCGCCAGGTTTCCCAGTGCGTAGTGATATCCAGGAAACATCGCGAGCGCCTTTTGAAGGTTCTTTTCCGCGTCGTCAAGTTTGCCAACGGATAGTTGCAGATGTGCGATCTGGGTATGAATCCAGGCAGCATCTTCGACCTCGCTCGGGCCGGTCGATTCCAGCGCCATATTCATCAGTTCGAGAGCGCCATCTACGTCGCCGAACAACTCTCGCAGGTATGCGGCGCGAGTGACACCGGGAGAATTTCCGGGGCGCAAATTAAGCATGAGCTGAGCCGCTTTTTCGGCTTCGTCGTAATTCCCCAACTCGGCGTTCGCGTCGGTGAGAAATCCGTACACCATGACGTCATCGGGCATTCTCTTGTTCAGCTTGACGGCTTCTTCGCGGGCGGCTGCGAATTCGTGTTTTCCCAACAACAGC
>JAFAGX010000216.1 GCA_019237515.1 Acidobacteriaceae bacterium | reverse complement strand
TTCAGTCGATAAAACAGGTCTTCGCGAAATCGTCCCTGCGCGATGGCTCCTTTTAAATTCGTGTTTGTCGCCGCGATCAAGCGCACGCCGCCTTTGATTGACTTCGTTCCGCCCAACCGGATGAAGGTTTCCTCTTCTAGTACGCGCAACAGCTTGGCTTGGACGCTTGACGACATGTTGCCAATCTCGTCTAGAAAAAGCGTGCCGCCATGAGCCCGCTCCAGCAGCCCCTCTTTCCGGCGCCGGGCATCAGTAAACGCTCCCGGCTCAAATCCGAACAATTCACTCTCCAGCAACGTATCTGGCAGCGTGGCACAATTCAGCTCCACCATCGGCTGGTTCGCACGCGGGCTGGCATAGTGGATCGCTCGCGCCAGCACGCCCTTTCCCGTGCCGCTTTCACCCTGAATCAGAATAGTTGTCCGGTCAGATTCCGCCGCCTTGCGGGCAATTTCGAGCATCTCGCGGGTCCGCGGATTCTTTGTCACCACTCGCCCGAAGTCGTACTGGTCTTTCGCCGTTTCCACCGTATGCCGGAGCCGTACACGCAGGGCCAGCATTTCCGAAGCCCGCCGCAGCGTGGCAGTAAGATCCGCTAGGGGAAACGGTTTTACCAGATAGTCGTAGGCGCCAAGCTTCATCGCTTGCACCGCCCGGTCAACCATGTGATACGCACTCATCATCACAACAATGCAGCCCGGACTTGCGACTTTGATCTGCCGCAGCACTTCCACTCCATCGATTCCCGGCAAGACAATGTCCAGCAAAACCAGATCAGGCTTTTCCTCATCGAAAATCTTTAACCCTTCCTCGCCCGACGCCGCCGTCACCACTTCAAATCCTTCCCCGCTCAGGCCGCGGCTGATGGTCCGCAACGTTAATGCCTCATCGTCAACAACCAAAACCGAGTAGGGCATATCAGTGAATTACTACCTCCGCGTCGTCCAAATTTTCCCGTTCCGCTGCTACTGGCTCTACCGGGCGAAGCGGTAACGTGATCGTCACCGTCGTTCCCCTCTGTGGCGCACTTTCGATCTGAATCTCGCCACTGTGGCTGCGAACATAAGCCTGGCTGATGCTCAATCCAAGCCCGGTTCCTTTTCCCCGTTTAGTCGTGAAGAACGGTTCAAACACATGCGGCAAAATGTCAGCCGGAATACCGCAGCCCGTGTCGCTCACGTGAATCTCAATTTTTTCTCCGCTCTGATTCGCAGAAACCGTGATGTGTCCACCTTCGCTCGTCGCCTGCGCGGCATTCAACAGAAGATTCATGAGTACCTGGGACAGTTGATTCGCATCCACCCGTACGGCGGGAAATTCCGCAGGCACAAAGTTGTCCAGAATCCTGCCATGCAGCATCGGCTGATGCTGCAAAAAGGCCAGCGTGTCCGAAACCAACCTGTGCAAATTCACTTTGCTGAGAATCAGCGGCCCCGGTCTTGAATAATTCATCAGCCCCCGCAATGTCAGCGAAATCCGCTTGGCGCCTTCGATGCATTGCTGAATCTCGGTGTGCTCGTCTTCTTTAGAGTCCTTAAGCTCTAGTTCCAGATGAGACAGTATTCCGAGCAGCGGATTGTTGATCTCGTGGGCGGCGCCTAAAGCGAGTTGCGTCAGCGCAGCATACTTTTCATACTCCGCTAACTGGGCCTGAAACTGGCTTCTCTCGCGGTTGAGTTTGCCTTCTTCCGAGAACCGGCGGAATAACTCCTGCATCGCTGCATCGCGGTCTTTCTTGAGCTGACGAATGAGGGCCTGCGACTGTTCGAGCTGGCCAAGCAGCCTGTCCCTTTCCCGCCGCGCCAATCGCCAGAACGCGATCATCAGGGCCAGGGCCGCGGCCACAAACGGAAACAAGTACGCTGCAATCAAACCTTAACGCCTCATTTCTGCCAACCCGAGGGTCTGGAGCCTTCGTAAAACTCCGGCACCCTTTGTTTCTCTTTAACGATGAAGGATTGGCGAACAAAATGCCGTGATTCGGGTCACCCCGGCTGCGTCAGCGGGTCACAGCTGAGCCGATGCATGAGCACACTGTAGATTGTCGATTGCTATATCCCCGAGGGTGTCGTCAATGATTTCGGGCGCACGAGTATGCAAACGCGTTGGTGTGGGTCAGGATCATGTTAGGGACATTCTTGTCGCAAGGCCAGCGAACGATGTCACAATTGAAGGAAGGCGCTTTATGCAACCACAAAACCCCATTCAGCATGTCGTGATCGTTGTTAAGGAAAACCACAGCTTCGACAATTATTTCGGTTCTTTCCCTGGAGTCAATGGCGTTCAACTTCCGCCTGCACAAGATCCGCCTGCTGGCGGTGACCCACCCCACGACCACGCAGCGTGGTTGAAGCGCGCGACGAATGCTGTGAAGCTGCAATACAGCGAGCAGAACATCCCGGCATATTTCTCACTCGCCACACAGTTTACCCTCTGCGACAACTACTTCACGGAAGTGGCTAGCCAGTCCGAGCCCAATCATCTGATGCTCATCGCGGCGGCTTCTCCGATCATCGACAACGCCGATAAAAGCCGCACGTATCAGCCTCAAGAACCGTTCAATCTTCCTACGCTTCCCAAGGCGCTGGAGAAAGCGAACCTGACTTGGGCTACATACGGAGATCCCGGCTTTAGTTATTTCAATAAAATTGAAGAGCTGAAAGGCAGCCCAAACATCCTGCCGTGGACCAGGTTCGATACTGATGTTGCTGCCGGAACTCTACCGAATGTCTGCTGGATGTACGCGCCAGGTAGTCCGGTAGACCTTTCTGAACATCCTCCTTATGGACAAAATGCCGGCCAGCAGACTGTGAAGCTGGGAAGCCAATGGACTGCCGACCGGATTCAAAAACTGGGCCAAAGCAAGCTTTGGAGCACATCAGCGGTCTTTGTTACGTGGGACGATTGGGGCGGTTGGTACGATCATGTTGACCCGCCGTTGAGGGACAAGTGGACCGGAGGAAGTCCAGCTCACGGGCCGAGTTACACGAACACACAGTTCAGTTATGGCACCCGCGTTGGCTGTCTTGTGATCAGCCCGTACTCGAAGCGGGGAATCTCCAAGGTATTCCATTCGCATGTGAGTGTGGTCAAGTTCTGCGAAGTGACTTTTGGAATAAAGCCATTGAACGCGAGAGATCAAGCTTCTGACGACATGTCCGATTGCTTCGACTTTACGCAAAAACCGTTGGTACCACCGGCGTAATGCCTTCTGATTCTCAACGAGCTTGTGACTATGACGCACGCCAATTCGATAAATGAGATCACCGAGCTGTGTTACAGAGCTGAGCGACGCAGACCGCTGGTGTTAGAATCAAGGGTTTTCTGTCCGCACGTGAAGCTTTCAGGTACCGCATGCCCGAAAAAATGCTCGCCGTAGTCAAGCCGAAAGCCGCTCCCGGAGCGGAGATTCGCGAAGTCAAAGTCCCCCCATTCGGGCGCACTGACGTTCTGGTTCGAGTGAAAGTCGCATCTATTTGCGGCACCGATCTTCATATTTACGAATGGGACCGGTGGGCCCAGAAGCGCATCCATCCTCCATTGATTCCCGGGCACGAATTTTGCGGTGAGGTGGTGGCTTTCGGAGACGAAGTCACCAGTGTTAAAGAAGGTGACTTTGTTTCCGCCGAGATGCATGTCGCCTGTGGCAAGTGCTTGCAGTGTCGCACTGGAGAAGCCCACATCTGTCAGAACGTAAAGATCATTGGCGTCGATGCAGATGGCGCTTTCGCCGAATACGTCGTTATTCCGGAATCGAATATCTGGAAGCTGGATCCGGCCATTCCGCAGGAATATGCCTCCATTCTGGATCCGCTGGGAAACGCAGTTCATACGGTGCTGGCAGGCGAGATTGCGGCAAAGACGGTTGCCATTACGGGCTGCGGTCCAATCGGTTTGTTCTCGATCGCGGTTGCGCGCGCAGTCGGAGCGGCGCAGGTCTTCGCCATTGAAGTGAATGAGCATCGTCGCCGTCTCGCAAACGAAATGAAAGCTGACTTGGTTCTCGATCCCTCAAAAGAAGATGTTGTTTCTATCTTGACGGAACATACTGCGGGACTGGGCGTCGACGTGGTACTGGAAATGGCAGGTCATCCCAATGCGATCCGGACCGCATTCGATATTGTGCGGCGCGGCGGCCGTATCTCGCTGCTAGGCCTGACCTCCAAGCCGATCGCGGTCAACTTTTCCGAAGACATCATTTTCAAAGGCGTCACGATCCAAGGCATCAATGGGCGGCGAATGTACCAGACCTGGTATCAGATGACGGCCCTCCTGAAGAATGGCAAGCTCGATCTTCATCCCGTCATCACTGACCGGATTGCAATGAAAGACTTTTCCCAAGGCATGGAACGGCTGAAGACGGGAGAGTCGAGTAAGATTCTGGTTTATCCCAACGGAACGGGTAAGTAGCTGGTCGCTTCCTGCCTACGCGCCTGCCGGCATCTTCACGATTTTCTTTTGAATCGCGTAAGTAACCAGTTGGGCCTTATTGTGTATGTCGAGTTTTCGCATAAGATTGAATTTGTGAGCCTCGACTGTCTTTATGCTGAGTCCGAGGATCGCAGCGATTTGCTTAACTGAGTTTCCTTCCGCGATCATCTTCACGACTTCCCGCTCACGGGGAGTCAAGGTAGCTCCACGGGTTTGACCGCGGCGTCCCTGCGAGCGGGACCGGAAGTCATCGACCAGCTTTCCGAGTACCTGCGGACTCAAATATTTTCGGCCCTGGTAAACGTCGCGTACAGCCTGGATCAACTTAGGCGGAGGAGCATCTTTCAAGATGTACCCGTACGCGCCTACCTCGAGACACTGCAGCAGGTATTCTTCGTCCTCGTGCATGGTAAGAAAAATCAGCCGCGTACCGGGGGATTCTTTTTCGATCTGCCGCGCCGCCTCAAAGCTGGATACGCCGGGCATGCTGATATCCATAAGTACAATGTCTGGCCTACATTTGCGCACTTCTTCGATACCGTTCATGGCATCACTAGCCTCGCCTACGACCTGAAGCTCACGATCGCTCTCCAGCACATGGCGAAGTCCTTCTCGAAACAGGGTGTGATCGTCGACGATGATGCACCTGATTGCCATCGGTGAACCCAAAGCTGCAAATTCGGTCGTACTCATCTCAGCTAGCCTGTCTCATGGCCTGGTCCCGAATCAGAATTTTCTCCACTCTGGGCCTTTGTGCCGTTTTGGCAAGCTGACCTGAAATCGGGAACATTATTCTGAGCCTCGTACCTTTTGGGCTGCTGCGGCCAATACGCAGTGTGCCTCCCAGAACCGCAACCCTTTCTCTCATGCCGACGAGCCCGAAACCTTTGTTGCGAGCCTGAGATGTTCTTGAGATGCCAACGCCATCGTCCTCGATCACCAGGGCAAGTTTATGGTCCCGATAGTGCAATTCGATATTTACATTTCGTGCCTGGGAGTGCTTGGCGATGTTGTTCAAAGCCTCCTGCACACATCTGTAGGCAGCAACCTCCACCTCCGGTTTTAGCTGGGCCAATTGCTCGGGGAAGCTGAGCCGAGCCCTTATGCCAGTGTTCTTGCTCAAATCTCGCGCCTCCTTCCGGATGGCCCCTGCCAAGCCGAGTTCTTCCAGAGCTCGCGGAGAGAGACGACCAATGATTCTCCGCAGTCCTGCGATGGTACGATCCAACAACTCAG
>JAFAGX010000183.1 GCA_019237515.1 Acidobacteriaceae bacterium | reverse complement strand
GATTGCGATTTTTTGCATTCGGCTGGCCAAATTTTATCGAGAATTCGTGTTATGGCCGAGGTGCCAAAAGTAACGGGCCTCTCGTCGGCCTTGAATTCCGGACGGCGGATGCCGTCCGGTACCAGACCAAACAGGGCAGTTCATAATTTGCGCTCTCTCCGACCCCTGCGACCCGCCACGGTTTTGATAATGCCAAAAATCACCAGACAGAACCAGAAATCCACGATCATACCGAGGTCGATTTTGAAGGGCGAATGATGTGCCCGTACAGGAAGGTGCCTTTCGAGCAGGAAATAAATGGCATTGCCGAGCAGCACGGCTGCCAAGGCATGAAAGAAATTCGCGGTCGATTTAGACACTTACCGTCATGACCTCGTAACCCTGCGTCAGTTCGCTGCGATGCTCAGCTTCGCCCTGCTAACATCCTTTCAGATGCTCGAATTGCAAACCCCCGTTCAGTACGTAAAAGGAATTGGACCGCGCCTCGCCGAGGTTCTCGCCGGCAAGGGAATCCATAACGTCGATGATCTTCTACATTATCTGCCATTCCGCTATGAAGACAGGCTGAACCCACGTGGCATTGCCGAATTGCGCCCGGGAGAGATGGCCACCGTGATCGCCGAAGTGCGCAACTCAGGCCTCTTTCGCACGCGGCGCATGCCTATCTTCCAGGTGACAGCCGGGCAGGGGCGAACCCGTTTGAAATGCATTTGGTTCAATGCACTCTATCTTCAGGATAAGTTCAAGCCGGGGCAAGTGATCGCGCTCTACGGGAAAGTAGAAGAAGATTACCGCGGCGGCGATTTGCAAATCGTTCAACCCCAGTTCGAGATTTTGAGCGATCACGAAGATGAAAATGCCGATACAACCGAAACCCGGCTGCAGCGCTCGCTTGAGATCGGCCGCATCGTCCCTATATATGAATCCGCCGGACAAGGGCGGCTAACGTCACGTTGGTTTCGCAGGGTAATTCACGCGACGTTGGAGAATCTCTCTCCAGACTTGCCGGATCCCATTCCCGCTGCGGTTCGGGGCCACCTCGGATTGCCATCACCACGCGAAGCATTGTGGAAGGTACATTGGCCGGAGCCAGGCACAAGCATGGAGGAGCTACAATCTTTGCGAACGCCGGCCCATCTACGCGTCATTTTCGAAGAACTATTCTTCGTCGAGTTGGGTCTTGAACTCAAACGCCGCGAACAGAAGGCTCAGACCGGCATTGCGTTCCAACTGGATGAACGAGCACGGGCGGCAATCAAAAGAATACTGCCGTTTCATCCCACCACAGCTCAAAAGCGGGCATTGAAAGAGATCGCGTCAGACATGGCAAAGCCCGTTCCGATGCGGCGTCTACTGCAAGGAGATGTCGGATCCGGCAAAACCATTGTGGCTTTTGAAGCCGCAATCATCGCGATTGAGAACGGCTTTCAGGTAGCGCTAATGGCTCCTACGGAGATTCTTGCTCAGCAACATTTTTTCTCAGCACGCCGCATTCTTGAAGGCGCGGGATACCGCATCGTGTTGCTGACCGGATCGCTCGAGGACGACCGCAAGCGAGAGATCCGGCGGCATATCTCCCAGGGAAACGCCCAGTTAGTAATCGGAACGCATGCGTTAATTGAGCAAAAAGTCGAGTTCGCGAAACTAGGCTTGGTCATCGTTGACGAACAGCATCGTTTCGGCGTTTTACAACGCTTCAAGCTAATGAAGAAGTCCGGCGAGAGTGCGAGCCAGGCGCCCAACGACGAAGTCGCTGCTTCTGGCGAGCCGGACGTGCTAGTCATGACGGCCACCCCGATTCCACGCACATTAGCGCTAACCCTCTATGGCGATCTGGATTCAAGCGTCATCGACGAGATGCCTCCCGGACGAACACCAATTGTGACGCGTCGCGTGCCCGACGAGTCCAGCAAGGAAGTTTGGGATTTTGTACGCAAACAAGTAGCAGCCGGTCACCAATCCTATGTGGTGTATCCGGTGATCGAGGAAAACGAAGAACGCGAACTGAAAGCAGCAATGAAAATGTACCGAGAGTTGAGTGAGCGCGTGTTTCCAGAACTTCGCGTCGGTGTCTTGCACGGCCGCATGGAACCCGACCTTAAAGAGCAGGTCATGAAGGCATTTCAGAGAAACGAACTGCAAGTACTTGTATCAACGACGGTGATTGAGGTCGGTGTGGATGTGCCGAATGCGAATGTCATGGTGATTGAGCATGCGGAACGCTTTGGCTTAGCGCAGTTACATCAATTGCGAGGCCGTATTGGTCGCGGAGCCGCAAAATCATACTGTGTTTTGATGACCGGCGGAAAAGTTTCTGAAGATGGAGAACGCCGCCTGGACGCGATGGTCCGCACCAGTGATGGATTTGAAATCGCAGAGCTGGATTTAGAGCTCCGCGGCCCCGGAGAATTTTTCGGCACGCGGCAAGCTGGTATGCCAAATTTTCGAGTAGCCAACTTGCTCCGAGATCGGCAACTGCTCGAAGCCGCTAAAAGAGAAGCGGCGGCAGTGCTCGATGGTCCGAACGGCGAAGTCAGCCGGGAAGAAATCGACCGCGCTGTGCGTTACATGCGTACCCGCTGGCAAAAAAGCTATGGACTGGTCGAAGTCGGTTGATGCCTGCGCGTTTATTGAGCTGCGACTTGATACTGTTCTAATTTGCCATCCGGCATCTCATACGTCCATGCCTGCAGGTTCTTGCCTGGAAATCTGACCTGATAAATTCTTAACTTCATCCCACCCCGCAGCGCTTGCCGGATCTGTGTGAAATCGAGGGGCGACCCTAAAGGTCCCAAACTGAATGCAAAATCTTTTAATGCTTGTTCATTGAAATAGAAATTTGCATCATCCGTAAATAGGGTGCGTTCGATGGTGCCGTGCTGCAGGCCTTCGAAAATCTTTTTCGCCTGTTGCAGTTTCTCAGCAGTTTGCGGATCATCACTCACCAGGAGCTGGGGCGCGATCCCGCGGGCGATTTGTGCGGCCGCTTCAGCTGCGTCCTGATTTGTAAGCACGACGATTGCGACGCGGTCGTCGGGAAAAACCATGTTTTCCGATGTGAAACCGGACACCTCACCCCCATGAGATAGCATGCGATGGTCGAACTCGGATCGAATGTCCACTCCTAGACCATATCGCGTTCCCAAACCATTATTGAGTACAACCTCAGTTTCAAACTGCCGGTAGGATGACGATTTCATCAACCGCTGATCGAGAATCGAAATATCCCACTTCGCCAAGTCTTCCGCCGTCATTGCAAGTTCTCCGGCGGCAAAAAGCCAGCCCTTTCCTTCTTTGGGCGCAGGATGCAACGGCCCAAGCGCATACCGCATGTACCCGGTTGGATCTGTGTCGCCCAGTTTGGCTTGATCAGTGTCCGAAACGCTCTTCATTTCTAGAGGTTTAAAGATATTCTCTTGCAGAAACTGCATCAACGGCATGCCACTTGCTTTTTCGGCAATCAAGCCAGCGATGACGTAATTGGTATTGCTGTACTGCCACTTATTACCCGGGTCAAAATCCAGAGGCTTGTGCGCCCATGTGTCCAGAATCTTCTGCGCTGTGACCGGTTCTAGCATAAGCGGCATGACATAATCTTGCGGCCAGTAATCTTGATATCCCGAAGTATGGGAAAGTAACTGCCGAATCGAGATCTCGTTGGCCCGGGTCAGGTCAGGAAGGAATTTGGCAATCTTGTCATCCAGCGAAAGCTTTTCGCGCTCCTGCAAAAGAAGCAGTGCTGCTGCAGTGAATTGCTTGCTGATGGAACCGACGCTGTAACGCATCTCCGGCCGGGCCACAACTTGCGGTTGAATCCTGGCGTCCCCGTATGCCCGCACATAGGCGATTTGTCCGTCTTTGACCACGGCAACCGAAGCGCTCGGGACACCGGTTTTGGCCAGTGCGTCATGCGCGATGTTATCGATTTTTTGCTGAAGGCTCGTCGCAAGTTGATTTTGCGCACTTAAAAGCGCTGAAAACATCAGCAAACAAGTAATCGTGCCAAGGTTGAAAGATACACGGCGATGCATCAGGACCTCCTGAAAACCGCCCAGTGTAGCATTTACAAGAAGAAGCTTGAGTTCATCGTTCAAAAAGTGGTAGCTTGGCGAATCGCTTGATGTAGGGACCAACTCACGTTCCAGCATCTGCAGGATCGGGATGCTGGGGCATCTCATTGGACGTTGCCCACGTTTGGGCACAAATTCAGATTAAATTCAGGAGGATTTTTATGAAGAGCATTCTCTGCCGATTGCTAGCGATGTGCCTGCTAACCTTCTCCGTTGCCGCCCTCGCTCAGTCCGGCGACACCATGAAGCAAGACAATATGAAGGCTGATGCAGGTTCCAAGAAAGCTGTAAGCGTCACAGGCAAAATCAGCGATGATGGAAAGACGTTCACAACTGATAGTGACAGCAAGAGTTGGACCATAACCAATCCGGAAGCAGTCAAAGGCCATGAAGGGCACCACGTTACCCTGAAGGCACACGTTTATCCCGACAAGAATGAGGTGCATGTGATGTCGCTCAAGATGGCCAAGGACAGCATGTGACCTTAGGTTCCGATAATCATCAGCCCCGGCCACTGGTCGCCGGGGCTTTCTTCCAGGTCTAGCGCCGCACGAAGAATTGAGCCTTGTCCATAGCGGCGGGCACTGCGACATCAAAGAATCCCACCATCATCTCGTTGTAAGTTTGGTCTCCCCACGCAACTGCAGCATCCGGGTCAGGATTATGACGATTATTGCGTGAGTTGTCGTACCAAGCGATGGCTTCGAACTCGGTCCCTGCCTTCAAAAGGCGTGGCTGCACGAGGCGATAGCTGAGCTGCCAATAGAAATCATAGTTGACGCGCAATAGTGTCTCCCGGCTTTTATCTGGGCGAACAATGTTGTATTCGAAACGCTTACCCCGCAGGTGCATATGAGGAAAGAAGCTTAGCAGCGTGCAATCGTTTGGAATCGTGCCGTGAACTTCTACTCGGTAATTCGCCGCGCCGGGCGGTATTGGAATCATGTCGTGATCGTTAGCAAGCTGGAGTGTCATTACTCGTTGAGAAGGCGGACGCCTCGCGAAGACCAAACCGATGCTGCTCTGATCCGAAGCAGCACGACCATCGGTTGTGTAATGCATTTGGAACACAAGATCGGAATGTGCGGGCACGAATTTCGCCATTCCATCAGGCCAGCGATCCGGCGAACTTCCGGGCGCGTACACGAGTAGCATGTCACTTTTCGTCTCATGCGCCTGATGTCGAAGATGTTCATCACCGAGAGTTGACGCAGTAAACGGAACACTTATTGGAGCGCCGCGCAACCAATCCGAATTCGGCGGCCGAATATAGATCACGGCGTGGTGCACGTGCGCGCGGCTTGACGGGCGAACTTCGGACATCTGCACCCATCTGTCCGCGGCGAAATTTGTGGGCACGATCTCGTACGTGTATTCCACGTCTCCCTGTGCGGGAATCGCCACAGGCTTCGGCATTTGTACGACAACATCGGGCGGAGAAATGTTCCAGCCATGTGGCAGGTCAGGCGCTGGAGGCGAGTCATGCGGGTCCCCGGCCGGAGCTCCGGAATCCGCCCAGGCGGCGAGGATTGAGATTTCATCCGTGCTCAGCGAGGGATCGTTGGAAAAACGGCTGCAACACGGATCAGCAAACCAGGGTGGCATAGCTTTAGAGCGCGTTGCATCGCGAATCCCAGCTGCCCACTGGTGCGTTTCCTGATATGTAACCAACGGAATCGAAGAGGCAATCTCACCCGAGCGATGGCAACTCTGACAGTGCTTCTGGAGGATCGGAACCACCTCTCGATAAAAAGTCGGGATGTTCGCTTTGGTGCTTGCCGCGTGGGGCAGAGTACGACCCGGAGTGACAAACAGTGCGAGGGTCACCCAAAAAATGTAGGAGATGTGCGACAACATCTTTTACTATTCATACCGCGAAAGAGCGAATTCGTCGACCCAGCTGACAGAGGCATTGGTTTGGGGTCCGGATTCAGTATCATCGTTGCACGATGTTTTCTCGTCGCACAGAGTGGAAGCTTACGCCAAATCGCTTCACCCTGGCACAACAACAGCTTCGGGATTCTGAGCAGGAGATCCTCGACCTGAGCATCTCGAATCCAACCCAAGCCGAACTACACTACGATGAAGAAGCGATCCTGCAGCCACTCCTGCAACCGCAGATACTCAAGTATGATCCCCAACCCAAGGGCCTGATTAGCGCTCGCCAGGCAGTCACCGCGTATTACCGCCAACAGCATGAAGAATTCAATCTTGATCCCGAGTCGCTCGTGCTTACGACTAGCACCAGCGAGGGATACTCCTACGTATTCCGTTTGCTTTGCAATCCTGAAGACGAAATTCTCGTTCCAAAACCGAGCTATCCGCTGTTCGAATTCTTAGCTGACCTGCAAGATGTGAAGTTGGTGTCCTACCCGCTTCTGTACGACCATGGCTGGCAAATCGATTTTCCTTCCCTGTACAAGGCTGTTAGTCATCGCACTAGGGCGGTGGTCGTGGTGCATCCGAACAACCCCACCGGGTCATATGTGTCCAGTTCAGAGCGAGAAACGCTCAACCGTTTTTGCCACGAATATGGGTTGTTGCTAATTGTGGATGAGGTTTTTCTTGATTACGCGCACGACGGCGCCATGCGTCAGAGTTTTGCCACCAA
>JAFAGX010000178.1 GCA_019237515.1 Acidobacteriaceae bacterium | reverse complement strand
GGCGCATACCTCAGCGGAGGATTGGATTCAACCATAATCACAGCGCTGGTCAATCAGTACAGCGGGAAAAAGCTTCGCACCTTCTCGGTGGCTTTCACTTCCGAGGACCATGACGAAAGAGCGTATCAGCAAGAGGCTGTCCGCTTTCTCCAGACGAAACACGAGCAAATGGAGTGTGGGTATGACGATATTGTTGCGGCGTTCTCGGATGTGATCTGGCATACCGAAAAACCTGTTATCCGCACCGCGCCTGCTCCACTGTTCTTGCTTTCGCAGCAGGTCCACAATGCCGGTTACAAAGTCGTGTTGACTGGGGAAGGTGCGGACGAGGTTCTGGGCGGCTATGACATATATAAAGAGGCTAAAATCCGCCGGTTTCTGGCTGCTCAGCCGCAGTCAGCCCATCGTGGTCAGCTCCTGCGCCGGCTTTACCCATATCAAAGCAACCTGCAGAAAATGCCAGATGGTTATTTACGGCGGTTCTTCCGGGCAACCGCTGAAGACCTCCATGATCCGTTCTTCTCGCACATGCCCCGATGGGAGCTCACATCACGACTAAAAACCTTTTTCTCACATGACCTCAAAGCCGAATTAGCCGGGCATGACGCCATTGCGGAATTGTTCGGCCAACTTCCCGTCGAGTATTTTCGCTGGGACGGCTTCTCGCAGGCGCAGTACCTCGAAACGAAGTACCTGCTGCCGGGTTACATTCTGTCATCGCAGGGCGACCGAGTCGCTTTGGCCCACGCGGTAGAAGCGCGCCATCCGTTCCTCGATTATCGCCTGGTCGAGTTTGCCAACGCATTGCCGCCGCGGTTGAAGATGAAAGCTCTCCACGAAAAATACATTTTGAAGCGGACTTTCGGTGCGCTATTGCCGGAGCCTATTGTGGAACGCCCCAAACAACCGTATCGATCCCCCGACGGTAGAAGCTTTTTCACAGGACTCGGCGCCGATTACTTGATGCAGGTGCTTGCACCTGAGCGTATCGCGTCGGACGGCATTTTTGATCCCTGGGCGATCTCGAAGCTGATCGAGAAATTCCGGGCAGGCGAAGCTATCGGCGTCAAAGATGACATGGCGCTGATCGGAATCCTTTCTACCCAGCTAGTCCTGGAACAGTTCCTCTCCAACTCTCAACGCGGAGGATCCCTGTGCAACGAACACATGCTGAATTACGCCGTTTCATAACCAACAACTTCCTGTATGGCCGGGATTGCGGGTTTCGCGATGATGAATCTTTCCTGGAGATGGGAATCATCGACTCAACCGGGCTACTCGAGCTCATCAATTTTCTCGAAAAGCATTACCGCATCAAGGTGGAAGACGCCGATTTAATTCCAGAGAACCTGGATTCCATCGACCAGTTGTGCGAGTTTGTCGAACGCAAAACCCGTGGCTGCTCGACGGTAACTTCTGCCGTATTGGAAAGACCGGCAGTTTCGTAATCATTACTGCGAAAGGACTGCTTATGCAGGTCGAAGACTTCCTTGAGCACAGCGCAGACACAAGTCCGGACAAAGTGGCGTTAGTCTGCGGTTTCCGGAGATTGACCTACGCTGAAATTGATGCAGCTGCGAACCAGCTTGCACGTGCGTTGATCCAAAGGGGGCTGCAGCGCTGGGACAGGGTAGCTATCTATACGAACAATTGTGTAGAGAGTGTTTTCGCAATTTTCGCAGTGCTGAAGGCCCGAGGCGTTTTCGTTCTGATCAATCCCACAACCAAAGAGGACAAGCTTGCCTATATTTTGAACGATTGCGATGCGGCTGCGCTGATTACGATTGGTAGCTTGATTCGGACTGCCGCGAAAAGTGCGGCCTTGGCTCCATGCGTTAGAAATCTGATTGTCGCCAATCCGCTCACTCAGGACATTGCGGAAATCCAGGGTAAACAAGTCACCTCTCTCAGCACCGCCGTGGAAGGACAACAGTCTGAGCGCATGACGGAAAAAAACATTGACGTGGATTTGGCTGCCCTGATCTATACGTCGGGCTCTACGGGTCAGCCAAAAGGGGTCATGCTGACACACCTGAACATGGTTTCGGCGGCAACTTCCATTACCACGTATCTTGAGAACACTCCAGATGATGTCATTTTGAATGTTCTGCCGCTCTCCTTCGACTACGGCTTGTACCAGCTGCTGATGGCATTCAAAGTCGGCGGAACACTAGTCCTCGAGCAGTCATTCACCTATCGGCGCACGATCTTGAATACCCTGGCCCGCGAGCACGTCACCGGATTTCCGATCGTGCCGACGATTGCTTCCATTCTTTTGCAAATGGATTTGTCCAGCTACAGCTTTCCCGATCTGCGCTACATCACGAACACTGCGGCGGCTTTGCCCGTTACGCACATCCGCAGGCTGCGCGAGGCATTTCCACACGTAAAGATTTTCTCGATGTATGGACTCACGGAATGCAAGCGCGTCTCATACTTACCCCCGGATCAGCTCGACATCCGGCCGGAGTCAGTGGGCCGGGGCATGCCCAACGAAGAAGTGTACGTGATGGATGAGCTCGGAAACCGGCTCGGTCCCCGAATGGTGGGTGAGTTGGTCGTCCGCGGCGCGAATGTCATGAAAGGTTACTGGAATCTGCCGGCGGAAACCGCGAAAGTCCTCCGTCCCGGGCCGTTTCCCGATGAAAAGGTGCTCTACACGGGTGATCTCTTTCGCACCGATGAAGAAGGATATCTGTATTTCGTGGGCAGAAAAGATGACATGATCCAAACCCGCGGGGAGAAAGTAAGTCCGCGGGAAGTGGAAAATGTGCTTTATTCCCATCCGAAGATTGCAGAAGCGGCGGTAATCGGAGTGCCCGATGAGGTATTGGGGAACGCTATCTGTGCCTTCGTGAGCACGAAACCAGGAGAAGTTCTCTCTGAGATGGAACTACGCGGCTTTTGTGCAGAAAACTTAGAGGATTTCATGGTTCCCCAAATCGTGCAGTTTCGCCCGACACTACCGAAGTCTGCCAACGGAAAGATCGCCAAACGCGAACTCAGGCTTGAGGCCGAAATGCCGGAGGAGGTTGTCGCATGAACTCGACAGACTGTCTCGCAATTGATGCGGCCGAAGTGGCAGAGGAGATTGAATGTGCTATCCGGGAGATTGTGCTCAGAAAACTACGGCGCAAGGGAGTCGTAGTCGGACTGTCTGGCGGAGTCGACAGCAGTGTAGTGGCGGCTCTTTCCGTGCGGGCGCTCGGCAATGATCGCGTGTTTGGAGTGATGATGCCGGAGCGAGAGTGCTCGGACGACAGCGTTCAGCTAGCGAAAAAACTCGCTGATGAGCTGCGGTTCCCAACAGTAATCGAAAACATCACCGCAGTTTTGGATGCCGCCAGCTGCTATCGCCGTCGCGACGATGCGATTCGGAAACTGGTTCCGGAATTTGAGGCAAACTACAAATGCAAACTGGTGGTGCCGAAAGTGGCAAGCGGAGCCCACTATACGATTCCTTCCCTGGTGATCGAATCACCGGACGGCAAAACAGAAAAGCTGCGACTGAGCGCCGCCGTGTATTTAGAGATCGTCGCTGCGACAAACTTCAAACAGCGTGTACGGAAAATGTTTGAGTATCATCATGCGGACCGCTTGCAGTATGCCGTCGCCGGGACACCCAATCGTCTGGAATATGAGCAGGGGTTTTTCGTTAAGAACGGTGATGGCGCGGCCGATCTGAAACCAATCGCGCACCTTTATAAATCGCAGGTTTACCAGCTGGCCGAATACTTGGCTTTGCCACG
>JAFAGX010000158.1 GCA_019237515.1 Acidobacteriaceae bacterium | reverse complement strand
CTGCGATTCTTCTTCCTTGATCGAAGTGATTGGAACACCCGTCCAGCGCGATACCACATCCTCGATGTCCTCCCGACCGACAACGCCGGTGGAGGATTCATCGAGGTGGTATTTTTCGCGAAGGGCGCGCAGGTTCTCGCGCTCCTTGCGTTCTTCGTCCGAGTAGAAGCGCGCCTTCTCGAACTCATGGTTCGCGATGGCATTCTCCATTCTGTGGACGATGAACTTGATCCGCTTTTGGACTTCGGTGATTTCTTCCGGCAACGAAGTCTGGCGAAGTTTCACACGTGCGCCGGCTTCATCTACCAGATCGATTGCCTTATCCGGCAGGAAGCGGTCTGGGATGTAGCGGTTCGAATGCGACACGGCGAAGTTGATAGCGTCATCGGTATAGGTGACCGCATGAAATTTCTCGTAACGGTCTTTGATCCCAAACAAAATTTTCGTGGCGTCACCTTCGCTCGGAGGCGGAACTTTGACAGCCTGGAAGCGCCGCTCGAGTGAGCGATCTTTCTCGATCGACTTGCGGTATTCCCCCGGAGTCGTTGCGCCAATGCACTGAATCTCACCGCGCGAAAGCGCAGGCTTCAGGATATTCGCCGCATCCAGCGATCCCTCAGCTGAACCAGCACCAACCAGGGTATGTAGCTCGTCAATGAAGATGATGGAATTCTGCGACTCCATCAATTCCTTCATGATCGTCTTCAGCCGTTCTTCAAACTGACCGCGATACTTCGTTCCGGCAACAATCAACGAAAGGTCGAGGGCAAGAATACGCTTGTCGGCGAGAAATGATGGCACCTCGCCATCAGCTATGCGCTGAGCAAGGCCTTCGACAATCGCCGTTTTGCCGACTCCAGGTTCGCCGATGAGTACCGGGTTGTTTTTCGTGCGTCGACAAAGAATCTGGATGACGCGTTCAAGCTCGCCTTCTCGACCGACTAGAGGATCCAGCTGTGTGTCCATCGCGGCCTGAGTCAGGTCACGCGAGAATTCGCTCAACAACGAAGATTCGCGCTGGCGCTGTGGCTGAGCTTTCTCCTGGCTGGTGCGGGCCAACTCCTCTCGAATCGTGGAAAGCCGCAGCCCACGCTCGTGCAGAATTTCAGCTGCAAAGCACTTCTCTTCCCGCAGCAAACCAAGCAGCAGATGTTCCGTCCCAATGTGCTTATGCGAGAGCCGCTCCGCTTCTTCTGCGGCATAGGCTAGAACCCGTTTGCATTCGTTGCTCAGCGGCAGGTCGACGGATGTGGATACTTTCTCGCGAATCGTCGTGTGACCTTCGATCTGCTTCCGGATGGACTCCACCGAGGCATGCGAGCGAAGGAAACGATTAGTCAGGGCCTTGTCTTCCCGCAACAGTCCCAGCAGGAGATGCTCCGTTTCAATATAAGGAGAGCCGAACTGGCTGGCTTCGTAACGGGCGAAGAAGATGACGCGTCTGGCTTTTTCTGTATAACGTTCAAACATAAAGCCCTACCCCCTGAGCTCCCCGAGAGTGCACAACTCGCGAAGCCCGGCGACACCGATCAAACATGCAAACACAATGCCACAGATTGGCACTAAAATCTCTCAATTCTGTTACTGATTCAGTTACCACAGATACCCCATTTCCCGCTGTTTTGATCCTCTACCCTGTTCTACCATTCCGGCACGCGGATTCCCAAAAGTCAATTGCCGCTTTGTGCTACACCGGAATCGCCTCCGGCGCTATCTCTTCTACTTTTCCATTCTGCAGCCGTAATACCCTATGGCAACGCCGCGCAAAACCTAAATTGTGCGTCGCGACCAAGGATGTGAGTTGACATTCACGGTGGAGTCTGGCGATCAGTTCGAACACCGACTCGGCGGTGTGAGTGTCAAGGTCCCCGGTCGGCTCATCCGCCAGCAGGACCTTGGGGTCTGTGATCAGGGCTCGCGCTAGTGCCACCCGCTGTTGTTCGCCACCCGAAAGCTCACCCGAGCGATGCCCGGAGCGTTGCTCCAATCCAACTGCTTTGAGCCATTCGAGTGCCTTGGCCGTGGCGTCCTGTTGTGAGACTCCCCTCACCAGCAACGGCATAGCAACATTTTCTAGCGCCGTGAACTCCGGCAAAAGGTAGTGGAACTGCCAAACAAAGCCAATTTCGCGGTTACGAAATTCGGCAGCCGCATCCTCGGAAAGCGCGCCCAGCCGAAGATTCGCGCAGTATACGTCACCGGCTGAAGGCCTATCAAGCGCGCCCAAGATGTGCAACAGCGTGCTTTTGCCTGCTCCTGATTCGCCTACGATGCCCAACATCTCACCCGGCGCAACCTGGAACGATAGATTTTCAAAGAGCAACAGATCCGACTTGCCTGACCGAAAGACCTTCTTTAGGCCTTCTACCCGCAAACAAGCCTTGTCTGTTAGATGCAACTGCTATGCTCCTCGTCTCAGAAGGACCCGCAATCCGCTACATCTGACGTGCAGATTTTTGCTCTCTCCCATTAAAACACGAGCAGCAGATGATTGTTGTACCTCCACCGACACCCATGAAAAACTGTACGCCTTCATCCAGAAAAATGAATGTGACCCCGGTCACGGCGGCAGACCATCCGGACCTGACTCATCCTGAGGAGCGCGTCTTTGCACAGATGAAGAGACGTCATTCGTAACGCAGGGCCTCGGCAGGCAAGATCCGTGCCGCAGACCAGGAGGGATAAATGGTCGCTACGAGGGAGATCCCAATCGCGACTAGCGCGACCAAAAGGCCATCAATTGCTCGTGGGGCGAAGGGAACATAATCGATGGAATAGACCTCTGGCGACAATGAAAGCAGATGATAGTGCCCTCCCACCCAGGAAAGCACAAAACCAAGCACAAGACCGATGGCCGTGCCAACTACTCCAATCAGCATACCTTGCGAGATGAAAATTCTTCTGACCTGAGATTTACGCGTACCCATCGACATCAGCACCGCAATGTCACGGGTCTTTTCCATAACCATCATCGTTAGGGATATGAGAATGTTTAACGCTGCCACAAAAACGATCAGTCCGATGGTGATGAACGTGACCAATCGCTCTAAACGTAATGCGCGAAACAGGGCTTTGTTTTGCTCCATCCAGTTCGTGGTCATGAAGCCCTTTCCCGCCGCCTGCTCGATGTCTTTGGCAATCTGGCCAGCTTGGTAGATGTCGTCTACTTTAAACTCCAGGACGGAAATCTCATCTCCCAGGCCGAAGAGCCTCTGAGCATCGCTGAGCCGCGCAAATGCCCACGAGAAGTCATAATCGTAAAATCCGGAATCAAAAATTCCTGCCACCCGGAAGCGGTTGTACTTGGGTACCATCCCGAACGGCGTAAGCTCGCCTTGCGGGCTCGTGACAAGAACCACTGATCCGACTGTCGCCCCCAGATCTTCCGCCATGTCTTTACCCAAGATGATCGGCGGCATGGCTGCCGTCCGAGCCGCCACATCCCCGAGCGCATCCGGGCTTTGGCCTTCTGTGGGGCGGGCGCCCTCGACCGCCGTTGCATCGCTTCCGTTCGGCTCATCCAGCGCATCCGCGGAGCCCGTTTTTACGGTCTTCAGCAGTTCGCTCACTTTCCGCTCGTCGCTTGGAACAATCCCTTTGAGCACCGCGCCTCGCGCTCGTGGCCCGCGCGAAATCAATACCTGCTCGTAGATCGCGGGAGCGGCAGCCACCACATGCGGCAGCTTCGACAGATGCTCCATCAGCGGTTGCCAGTTCCTCATGCCGTCACTCTGCACCCGCAGCAAATTGATGTGAGAAGTTGAGCCCAGCAGCCGCTCCTGCAGGTCCTGGCGGAATCCATTATTGATGGCCAGTGCAATCACCAACGACGTTACCCCGGCCGTCACACCGGCGATCGAAATCGCGGTAATCACGCCGATGACCGCCTGTCTTCTCTTCGCCCGGAGATATCGTGACGCTACAAACAACTCAAAATTCATTGCGTTAATCAGATCGTATCATCAGCCACCCGGGACCTTCGTCGTTGTCATTCCGAACCCTCCGCATCGCGCTTGCACAGCGAGGAAGCGCCAGGAATCTGCAGTTCGACCATCTCATCTCACGACCCGATATTCACTTTTAACCAGTCCACTCGCATACGCCTGCGTTTCGACGTGCTGCAACTCAACATCCTGAGGCAGGGATCCGAACACTGGAATGCCCTCGCCGATGAGCACCGGAACGCGCGTGATCACCAGCCGCTGAATCAATCCCGCTCGCAGAAACCCCTGAATCGTGACTCCGCCGTCAACGTAAACATGACTGGCGCCGCTGCTCTCAAGCTTCGCCGCAATGTCCGCTGGCTGTCCTTCCATGTGTTGCACCATGCCTCGGCGCACGCCGGAAAGCTCCAGCGGGCGGCTGCTTAGCACCACCACGCGCCTGTTGCCATACGGCCACTCCGCATAGGTCAGTACGGTTTCGAACGTCTTGCGTCCAATTACCACCGTATCCACGCTGGCAATAAACTCCTCATACCCGTGTGGCTCGCCTCCGTCCGGCGGCAGGAAATCCAGTTCCCCGTTCTTCCGCGCTATGAATCCATCCACGCTCGCCCCTATGAAAACCGAAAGCTTCATGCTCCCTCCAAAGGGCCTTCTCTGTATTCCTTGATGTCTTCACTGGCCATCTTTGCCGCGCCTTTATTGCCCACCCCCGGGCCCGGCATCCTCTCAAGTAACCGGGGTAACCTGCAGTAACTTTCGCCCCTGTGGTATAAACCAAGCAGTAATCAAGAAAATCCAGCGGGACGGCGTTCGAGCAGCCAACGTCTGCCGCGAGGCTCGAGGAAAGTCTTTGAGTTTCATCAATTTCGCAGCCCGGGAAATCAATTGCAAGATTGTCTACTACGGCGCCGGCCTGGGCGGCAAGACCACTAACCTCCAGCACATTTACCAGAAGACCGCCGAGCAGCAGAAAGGCAAGATGATCTCGCTGGCGACGGAGACCGATCGTACCCTGTTTTTCGATTTTCTGCCGCTCGATCTCGGCTCCGTGCGCGGCTTCAAGACCCGCATCCATCTGTATACCGTTCCCGGACAGGTCTTCTATGATGCCAGCCGCAAACTCATCCTGCGCGGCGTCGATGGCATCGTTTTCGTGGCCGATTCGCAACAGGAGCGCATGGACGCCAACCACGAGGCCCTTGACAACCTCATGGACAACCTGAAGGAGCATGGCTACGATTTCCAGAAGATCCCTTACGTTTTGCAGCTCAACAAGCGCGACCTGCCCAATATCCTGCCGGTTGAAAACCTGACCAAAGAGCTTCGCCGCAAGAACGAGCCCGTCCTGGAAGCGATCGCCTTCCATGGCAACGGGGTTTTCGAAACTCTCAAAGAGATTGCCCGCCAGGTCCTCACCGAACTCAAGCAAGGAAGCTAAAGAACCGGACCCCACTGACCGAGATCCGAAGCGTAGGCGTGGGATCTCTCGCGTCGTGGGTGTCTCTGGTCTAAGTCACACTGAAGTGAGAAAGGAGTTGCAAGTCTTGGCTGATCTGAACCAGCCCTTCTTTAGCGTAAATCGAAGGACAGCGTAAGCGGCTGCCACGGCCGAAATTGACGCGATTTCGAGCGGAAAGAGTTATCAGGTTCGGCCGCACCGTATCGGGCTGCTTCATTTCGTTACGCAACCATCCCAGGCTAAACAAAAACGCATACACGAGGATGAAAACCCAACAGTACAACTTCAATTTGCGCCCTATTGAAGAATTCATTCGTTACCAATGACCGGGCCGCGCTTCTTCACTCACGAGATAGAGCGACAGCCTCACGCCTTTGTCGTCCCCTGATCCATGACATACACCCGTCCCGGGGCAGCAGTCTGGATCTTGTTCTTATCGAAACATTCTTTGATCCGCCGCCGTAGCTCCCGGCTCACAGCATATTGTTTATTAGGTCGCGTCTTAACTAGCATCAGGTATTCCGCTTCGCCGTTACCCACGCGGTCAATCCCAGGGACTTGAACATCCCCTACAATATCGTTCGAAAACACCGGATCATGCCGCACCTCGTCGCCAACCTGCTCCAGCAGTTTGATGATTTTGTCGCTTGGCTCACTGTAAGCCACAACTACCCGCATCGTGAGCTGTGACCAATCCCGAGTCATATTGGAAACAATGGTGATCTGGCTATTGGGAACGACGTGCACGGTGCCGTCGTCATCACGAAGCGTAGTTTGACGCAGAGTCATTTCCTCAACTGCTCCCTTGACGCCCGCGATGCGGACGGTGTCCCCGAGATCATATTGATTTTCAAACAGAATAAAGAATCCGTTGATGAAGTCGTGCACGAGGGTCTGAGCGCCAAATCCGATGGCCAGGCCGGCGACTCCAGCGCTGGCCAACAGAGGCCCCAGATTCAAGCCCAATAGCGGCAGGATTTCCAGCGCCGCCACAAACACGATAAGGAAGATTCCGATGCTATTGATGACGCTGGCCAGAGTCCGTACCTGCTGTGCGCGAATCCGTGCGGGCAGTTTTCCGGCTTGCGATGCAATTTTTCGTGTGATCAGATGCAACAACTGCGCAACCACAAACGCAACGACGATCACCAGGACGATTTTGGGTACGTCATGGCGCAGGAATGTGCGCGAATCCTCGCTCCAGCCTTCGAGCAGGGTCCGCAGCCTTCCTTCCGTGGGCAGCACTGCAACAAGTAATCGGAAAATCATCTGTTGCGCGCGATTATAACCAGAATTCACTCCAGCTGCGCGTTGAGCTGCAAGCTCAACCTCGCCGCGTATAATCTGGTGTGTCGCTGCTGGAGGTGGCTGTGGTTTTTTCGCAATTCACGTCAGCTATCGTTCTGGCTTTGGGCATGATGTCGGCTGGGTTTGCTCAGGGTCCTCCATCACAGGTTCCACAGCTGCCCAACCCAGCCCCGCCGAATTCACCTTCCGACAACCCCGCCCGCGATCGGATGGAGCGGGAAATGGCTAAAAAAGCCAATGAGGAGCGTCAGGCTCAGCTCAAGCGCGACAGCGACCGCTTGTTCAAGCTCGCAACCGAACTAAAAGAGTCCGTCGACAAATCGAATCAGAACACGCTCTCGATTGATGTCGTCAAGAAAGCTGAAGAAATCGAAAAGCTTGCGCACAGCGTAAAAGAGAAGATGAAGGGCAACTGAGCCTTAGCCGCACTCGCCTCTTTTCCGGTTGACACCCGAGGGCAATTCGCGTCAGAAACCGTCATCCGCCGTCATCCTGAGTGGTTCTTCGGGGTGCGAAGGGTCTATGCATTTCACCCGCGGGCAGCTCCCTGAGGTATACTTGCAACTCGGTTTCATTTCGATTAACCCCGATGCCGCTGCCTCAAACCGAATCTCCCGGACGTCTGCAGGCTGAACTGATGTCCCGTGGCCTGCGCATGACGCGCCAGCGCCGCACCATTCTGAGTGTCGTCGAAACCGCCAAGCAGCATCTCGATGCCAGTCAGATTCTGCGACGCGCCCGCAAACTCGATTCGCATGTCGATCGGGTGACCGTCTATCGGACGTTGAGTCTTCTCAAACGCCATGGCTTGATCGATGAACTCGATCTCATGCACATGCAGGGAGAAAAACATTTCTACGAACGTCGCCCTCAGCGCGACCATATTCACATGGCCTGCCTTCGTTGCGGCAAAATCATGGAGTTTGAAAGTGATCTCTTTGATCGCCTGAAGGGCCAAATCCAACGCGATTGCCGCTTTCACATTATCGTCAGACGTCTCGAAGTCGGCGGCTACTGCGCCCAGTGCCGCTCCACGTCCTAACTGTAAGCCCCGCGTGTCATCCTGAGCGAAACCGGTCTCGCACTTGCGCGCGGCTGACCGGAGCCGCTATTGACGAGAAAAGGCATTCTCCCATGTCGCGTGCGCGAGCCCGTTGCATCTGGTTGCAACAATCCTGCAACAAAAAATAACGTGACGTGATCCCCATCATTGACGCCAGAGACTTTGTTTACTTACGATGGTTTGTTTGAAATTAATGCAACTCAGTTGCAATTGAATGTTATCGTTCCCGAACTCGGCAG
>JAFAGX010000141.1 GCA_019237515.1 Acidobacteriaceae bacterium | reverse complement strand
TTCTTTGGTGATATGCAGGTTAATACCAATACCATCGTCTAATTGTTTGGGAACCGGGGGAATGGCCTAATCAGCATTGTGCTGAGTCTGTTCCCTATCCCCATGCCGATCCCGAGATCGTCCTATGAGTGCGAGTAAGAGCCAGGTTCCGATGTCCTTGGACCATCTCACTGAACAAAAGGCACTCCTCGAACACGTATTCGCCAGAGTGCCAGAAGGCATCGTTTTGCTCGACACAGATGACCGCATTCTGCAGATCAATCCGGAATTCAGCAGGATTTTCGGTTATTCCCCGGAGGAAGCGCGTGGGCGGCTGATCAACGAACTCATTGTGCCCGAAGAACTTCTCGCTCAGGGCAAAGAATTTTCGCGTCGCGGTCTTCAAGGAGAGAGCCTGAACGTTGAAACGGTACGGAAGCACAAGGATGGCACCCGCGTTCATGTCTCGATGGTTAGCGGGGCGGTGTCGATTGCGGGAAGCCAGATTTCCGAGTACGTAATCTATCGTGACATCACTGAGCGCAAACGCGCAGAGGAGGCTCTGCAAAAGAGCAAGCGCAACCTTGCAGCTATCATCAACACGATCCCCACAACGGCGTGGACTACTCGTTCGGACGGCTACTGCGACTTCCTTAATCAGGTTTGGCTCGATTTCGTGGGCATGACAGCGGAAGAAGCGCAGGGCTGGGGTTGGGCAGAAGCGATTCATCCGGACGACCGCGAGAAGCTTGTGGAGGAGTGGCAATCGTCTCTGGCCTCGGGTACCCAAGTTGACACGGAAGCTCGGATTCGCCGATTCGACGGTACCTATCGATGGTTCCTGATTCGCGCCAATCCACTGAGGGATCAGTCGGGCAACATCCTCAAATGGTACGGAACCTGTATAGACATCGAGGATCGGAAGCGAGCAGAGGAAATCCACCGAGCGAGGGAATTATCTTGGCGGCAGATTGTCGATAACGTTCCTGGGCTGGTGGCGACGATGGGCGCAATGGGCGAAGTGGAGTTTTTGAACCGCCAGACCCTCGAGTATTTCGGTAAGACAAATGAAGATTTGAAGCACTGGGCTCTTACCGACACTGTTCATCCGGATGATCTTCCCCGCATAATCGAGGCTCGCAGGAAATCGATTGAAACCGGACAGATCTATGAAGTAGAGCACCGCTGCCGGCGTGCTGATGGAGTGTACCGGTGGTTCCAAGTCCGCGGCCTCCCGGTGCGAGATACAGAAAACAAAATCACCGCGTGGTATCTCCTTCTTACAGACATCGATGATCGCAAGCGCGCCGAGCAGAAGCTGCTGCAGAGCGAGGCCGATTTTCGCACGATTACCAATAACATTCCCGGGTTCGTCCACACGATGAGCCCAGCGGGCGAGGTAGAGTTTGTTAACCAGCAGATCCTGGAGTATTTCGGCCAAACAATTGAGGAAGTGAAAGACTGGACGCGAAGCGATGTCTGTCATCCTGACGACCTTCCACGCGTACTCGAAACGCTTCGAGGATCGTTCGAAACTGGCCAGATTTGTGATGTTGAGCTGCGTTGCCGGCGTGCTGATGGTGTTTACCGATGGTTCCAGTCTCGTGGCCGCCCCGTACGAAATGCGGAAGGTCAGATAAGCGCGTGGTATTTCCTGCTAACCGACATCGATGACCGCAAGAAAGCTGAAGACGCCCTGCGGGCAAGCGAGCGCAACCTGAGCCTGATGATCAACGCCATCCCCGCCATGATCGGCGTGTTGCGAGCCGATGGATCCGGGCTGTATCTGAATCAAGGGGCAAGGGATTACACCGGTGCCACTCTGGAAGACTTCCACAGAGGGGACTATCACGATCGTTTCTACCACCCGGAGAATCTGGAAAGGAACCTGGAGGAGCGCCGGCTGGCGCTCACGCACTCTGTACCATTCGAGCGTGAGCAACGTCTCCTACGCAAAGACGGCCAATATCGCTGGCAGCTGAACCGCTATAGTCCAATGCTCGATGAGCAGGGAAGAATCGATCGATGGTATGTAGCTGGGTTCGACATCGACGACCGGAAACGCGCCGAGCAGGCCTTGCAGCGGACCCAGTTTTATCTTAGCGAAGGGCAGCGCCTTGCTCATACGGGTAGCTGGACATTCAGCGCTGCTGGATTCACTTACTGGTCTCGTGAGTTGTTTCAGATTCACGGCCTTGATCCGAGCGGCAAACCGCCAAGCGTAGAGGAATATCTGAATCTCGTGCACCCGGAAGATCGTGAGTTCATGCGGCAAGGAATTCAGAAGATGTTGGCCGACCATCTCGGGTTCGAGTACACGAAGCGAATTGTGCGGGCAGATGGGCAGATCCGTTATGTACGGTGCGTAGGGGTTCCGGGTACCGATGGGGCAAGCTTTGTCGGCACGGCGATAGATGTCACCGACCAAGAGCAACTCATGCACAAGCTGCGGCAAAGTGAGGCGGACCTTCGCACCATCACGGATAATATTCCCCAACCCATTGTGGTCCTGGCGCCAGATGGGACGACACTCTACGTGAACCAGGTGGCTCTGGATCTCACCGGATTCACGATGGACCAACTAGACGAACAAGGTTTTTGGGCCCGGGTCGTTCATCCCGACGACCTCGGCCGCCTGCGAGACGAGCGTCGAGAGAGGCTTTTGCGTGGGGAGCCATTTGAGTTGGAGTTTCGCGCTCTGTTCAAGAGCGGGCAGTATCGCTGGCAGCTCATGCAATACAACCCGCTGAAGGACGAATCTGGTCAGCTCATCCGCTGGTACTCTACGGCAACCGACATCGATGACCGAAAGCGCGCCGAGCAACAGCTACGGAAAAGTGAGGAAGACCTTCGCACGATCACCGATACGATTCGCCAACCGATCGTGGTGGTGGCGCCGGATGGCACGACACTCTATGCAAACCGGGTTGCGCTGGAGAATTCCGGACTCACAATCGACGAGGTGAAAGGTGCAGGATTCGTAACACGGATTTGCCATCCTGATGATCTGGATCGCGTTGCCGACGAGCGTAGCGCAGGACTCTCGAAGGGAATTCCGTTCGACTCGGAAATGCGCCTGTTGTTCAAGAGTGGGCAATATCGGTGGCAACTGATTCTATACGAGCCGCTTAAAGACGAGCACGGCCAAACAATCCGCTGGTACGTTACCTCAACCGACATCGACGACCGCAAGAAAACGGAAGAGCGACTCCGGAACGAGAACCTCGTACTCAGGGAAGAGATCGATCGCTCTTCGATGTTTGAGGAAATAGTTGGTTCTTCGGGCCCCGTACGCCAGCTGCTAAAAAACGTGGAGAAGGTCGCGCCGTCCGATTCGACAGTCCTCGTTCTGGGTGAAACCGGAACCGGTAAGGAACTGATTGCGCGTGCGCTGCATCAGAGGTCGAAACGCGCGAACCGAGCCTTCATTCGCGTGAACTGCGCGGCGATTCCGCAATCGTTAATTGCTTCCGAGCTTTTCGGACACGAAAAAGGTGCTTTCACCGGCGCTCTGCAACGTCGAGTAGGAAGGTTTGAAGCTGCGAATGGCGGTACGCTCTTTCTGGATGAAATCGGCGAACTTCCGATGGAAACGCAAATCGCGCTTCTGCGCGTATTGCAAGAGAAGGAATTTGAGCGGGTGGGAAGTAATCACCCCATCTCGGTAGATGTCCGTCTGATCGCAGCAACGAATCGTGACTTGCCGGCGGCGGTGGCGGCCGGAACTTTCCGCCAGGATCTTTTCTACAGATTGAACGTATTTCCCATTGCTGTTCCGCCGCTGCGCGAGCGAGCCGATGCTATTCCCCTGCTGGTGGAGTACTTCGTCGGGCGTTTCGCCAAAGGGGCCGGCAAAAAGATTCGTCACATCGGCAAGCAGACCATGGAGCAGTTCAAAGGATACCGTTGGCCCGGCAATATTCGTGAATTGCAGAACGTAGTGGAGCGTGCAGTCATCCTTAGTGAAAGCGACACCTTCGTTGTTGATGACAGCTGGTTGTTACGCGAATCAGCCGACTCCACGCTACACGAAGGCCGTTCAGCACTCCTGGATCGTGAAGTAGAAACGATCGAAGCGGCTCTTGCCGAGACTCATGGACGAATTTCCGGACCTTCCGGAGCAGCCGCGAAACTCGGCATACCCCGCCAGACGCTGGAATCGAAGATCCGGCGGCTAGGCATTGATAAGTACGGGCAGAAGCGGCCCACCCCGTAAATATTCGTAGCCAATTACCCTATCTTTCTCCTCCTCGAGATATCGCCCTTATTCGGGCAGCCCGTTTGCCTCCTGCTCAACATTCGTCATTTTGCTGAGCATGGCATCGCACGTCCTCTGCCGACTTTCTTTCCTTTGAGCCATTTCCGGATTGGAGGGCCGCTTGCATTCTCCTCTTGCGTTGATGTTCGGCAAGAAGGAGAACGACGATGACTGAATCGGAAACTTTACAGATTGTTTGGCGCAACCCGAGACCGCCTCAACGACAGCAACGTTGGGAGCAGATCAACCTCATTTCAGGAAGGGCCCTTTATCTGGTCCAGGAATCCGTTTCAACATCCCTTGGATCGTTCTGGGCCACGACATTGAGCCTGGAAGTAGTTCCAGGAGGCCGAGTCGCCTAATGCTGGCCGATGCGGCAGAGAACAAGAATTCAAGCAGGCAAAATGTCATGAGTTTCAGATCGATGATCGATGGATTTTTGAAGATGCTGTTAATCGTGACTGCGTCGCTACTAGCCGGGGCACAGACACAGGTAGCGCATCCAGCGCCCGCTGCCCAACTCCAACACGGTAACGAGAATTACTGGCGGATGGTGGACGAATTCGCAGACAGTGCTGTCAATTTCGCTTACGCAGAATATTTTGCCCACGTCCACGAAGGATCGCTGACCGACCGGCAATGCCAGCAGTACTCGCGCGCGGCAGTTGACTACGCGCAACAACTGACGGCGGTCAGAAAAGTTAGAGTTTCTGCTCAAACTGAATTCTGGAGCGATGTGCGCGCGTACTCGATCAGCATGGTTGGATCGCCGGGAGTACCGATTCCTGGCCGCCGACTCGGCAAGTACTCGGTAACGACAGGGTCCGAAACGGGCGACCGCGAACTGCGCCGAATCGTCTCGCTGGAGATTGATGAGTCCCGTTCTAAGTTAAATCGAACTACCGAAGATTCATTTTCAGCTTTAGAGTCCGATTGCCAAACTGCTGCGCAGGAGCTAACTGCGGCCGAGCGCAAACCCGGTCCGCAATCTCACGCTATATCGGATGGTCAGATGCGCCAAACAAATTAAACCCCAAGTTCCCACCTCACTTTCCCGCCATTATTCCTACCACTCCGGCCCGGGCTTCAAGCCCGGGCTCCCGCCTTTTTAGCGGACATTTGCGGGAGCCGCTTGTATGCGTGCGGGAGAGGCGCGCCCGGTTGCACCGGCAATGCGCAACCTCTGACCGGCTGAAGACTTAGTGCCCGCGGCAGCGCGTATCTCCAGCTCATATCTTGGTCCTACCGATACTTTCGTCCAATAGACTCGTGTGCGCGCCTCTGGCTTAATGCAGTGTCAAGGCCGAACTGCCGGAGACAGCTATGAGCAGGATCCCGAAGCGTTATCTCGCAATAAACGGCACGCTTCTTCGTCGGTCTCGGTATTAAATATTGGATCGGTTCACACCTCCAAGCATCCTTAAGGATCTCAGAGGTAAAACATGGCACACGTCTTGACGTACAAGCGCATCGTCGCTGGAATGGCTTGCCTGGTTGTGCTTGGTCTGATTATTGGTGCGGTCCGTCCCTCCAAGCATGCTTTGGGATCTCAGCAAGTTCCCTCGCCGACTGTTGCCGTCGTGCAAGTTCAGCAGGAAGATGTTCCGATCTACGGCGAATGGATCGGCACGCTCGATGGCTTGGTGAACGCCGACGTTCGGGCGCAGGTTACAGGTTACCTGTTGAAGCAGGGGTACCAGGAAGGTGCGTTTGTCAAACAAGGCCAGCTTTTATTTCAGATCGATCCGCGTCCTTTTCAAGCAGCGCTGGACCAGGCGCAAGGACAGTTGGCCCAGGCCAAAGCTGCGCTCGCAAATGCGCAGGCTGTGCAACGCCGAACCGAACTCGATGTAGAGCGCTACACGCCGTTAGCGAAAGAGCAAGCGGCCAGCCAGCAGGACCTCGACAACTCCGTCCAGAACAATCTTGCGGCCCTGGCTACGATTGAGACTGCCAAGGCCCAGATCAAGACTTACGACGCGTCAGTTGAAACGGCGAAGATTAATCTCGAGTTCACGCGGCTTGTGGCGCCGATCGACGGGATCGCCGGTCAAGCGCAGTTACAAGTCGGGGCTTTGGTTACTCCAGGCAGCGGGGTCGTCACTTCGGTTTCTACCGTGAACCCGATCAAAGTGTATTTCACGGTGAGTGAACCTCAGTATCTTGGGTGGCGAAAACGCTTCCCAACGGACCAGAGTCGCCTGGAGGCCGACAAAAAATTGCGGCTGCAGCTCATCCTGGCGGACGGTTCGACCTACCCACATGACGGGACGTTCTACTTCGGTGACCGCCAGGTCAATGAGAGCACGGGTGCAATTCGGATTGCCGGACTGTTCCCGAATCCCAATAACATTCTGAGACCCGGTGGATACGCCAGAGTTCGTTTCGTAGTCCAGACGCACCAAGGCGCACTGCTCGTTCCTCAACGCGCTGTTTCCGAACTCCAGGGCGGTTACCAGGTTGCCGTGGTGGACGGCGATAACAAGGTAACCGTTCGCACGGTGACCGTAGGAGATCGGGTCGGTAGTCGCTGGATCATTGCCGAGGGCCTGAACCCTGGTGAGAGAGTTGTAGCCGAGGGAGTTCAGAAAGTACGCACGGGCGCAACGGTAAAGCCGACATTATTCGAAGCACAGCCCAAGGATTGATACACCATGTCGAAATTTTTCATTAACCGGCCAATCGTCGCCATGGTGATCTCGATTGTCATGGTGCTGGTCGGTACGCTGACAATCCTCAGTTTACCCGTTGCGCAGTTTCCCAATATCACGCCACCCGAAATTCAAGTACTGGCCACCTATGTCGGCGCGGATGCGCAAACCCTCGAGCAGGCAGTTGCCACGCCCATCGAACAGCAGATGAATGGCGTGGACAACGAAAATTACATGTACTCGCTCAATGCAACAGGCAACTCGACCACCAGCCTGATTGTGGACTTCGATCAAAAAACCGATCCCAACACCGATTTTATTCTCACGCAGTCACGAGAAACTCAGGCCGCTTCCCAACTTCCGATTGATGTCACGAATTACGGAATCACAGTACGG
>JAFAGX010000019.1 GCA_019237515.1 Acidobacteriaceae bacterium | reverse complement strand
AGGAGGTTTTTCTGGAAGTGACCGGGGAACCGCAATCGAATACGGGTATCGGTGACCAGTGAAAGCAATTTTATTGATCGCAATCAATTTCGTACGTGAGCAGCGTTGGCCGATTCTGGTGATGCTGCTTTGGGTGTTGCTCCTGGCCTTTCTAGGGCTGAGCACGGAGGCCGCGCGTCAGCGCCAGGATCTTTTATTCGTTTTTAAGCAGGTGGCAGTGTACGTAGTAGCGTTTAGTGTTTTCTTCGGCAGCTCTGCGATTTATAACGAACGCCGGTCTCGCCGTATCCTCAGCGTGTTGTCAAAAGCGGTTGCGCGCGATCGTTATCTCTCGGGACTGGTGCTGGGAATCAGTTTCGCGTCCGCGATCTATTGCTTCACCTTGGGCCTCACCGGCAGTTGGACGCTGGGGCAATCGGGATTCGACGTAGCAGAGGTTTGGTTCCTGATGATCTGTCTGTTAGCCGCCTGTGTATTGGCGGGAAGTGTGTCGTTGATGTTCTCGACATTTCTCAATCCATTTTTCGCTGCAGGTGCGACGGCAGCACTGATGGGCTTGCCCGCCCTGGCAACATACACATCGGGGAACTCTCATTGGGGATTGGCGATTCCGGTTTATGCTCTCATCGCGATGGTTCTGAAGTCGTCATTCGAGTCGCCGACGATCGGGCCGTGGCTGCCTGTTGTACTAGCGTTGGCGGAGACGCTTGTCTTTTGGTTTGTGGCAGCGCAGATTTTTTCTTATGTAGATATTGCGGTGTCTGTAGAGTAGCAGCTTAGTGCATCCATGCTGCTGAAGTTCGTGCGGCATAGTCGAGCACGCGGCCTGGCAGAACGCCCAAATAAATTGTGGCTATGACACTGATGGCCAGGGCCAGACCCAACCCAGCCGGAACAGGGGAGATTGGCACTGCCTCGCGAGCATCCCGCATGTACATCACAACAATTACGCGCAGGTAGTAATAGGATGCAACCGCGCTGTTGATTACCCCGATGATCACCAACCCCACGAGCTTGGCCTGCAACGCTGCACTGAAAACATAAAATTTCGCAAAGAAGCCCGCGGTTACCGGAATACCGATGAGCGAGAGCAGGAAGATGGTTAGCGTCGCGGCCAGCAAGGGCGACCGGGCCCCGAGACCCGAATAGTCGTCCACGTTCACGTAGCGCTCGCCAGCCCTGGCGAGATGGCTTACAACTGCGAACGCGCCCACGTTCATGGCCGCATAGGAGGCCGTGTAAAACATCGCAGCAGGAATTCCGTTGCTTGGTAACGCGGCGATCGCTACCAGCAGATATCCCGCGTGGGCAATGGACGAATAGGCTAATAGCCGTTTGACGTTTTGTTGCACCAGGGCTCCTAGATTCCCGATGGTCATGGAAAGCGCGGCGACTACCCAAATGAGCCAGATCCGTCCCGGAGCATGGGCTTCAAACATGACGCGAAGCAGCACAGCAAAAACGGCAGCTTTTGGCGCGGTTGACATGAACGCGACCACGGGAGCGGGTGCGCCTTCGTATACGTCTGGTGTCCAGATGTGAAATGGAGCGGCCGCGACCTTGAATCCGAGACCCACAAACATCAGCGCCACTCCGATGTACGCCAAAACTGGAACCTGCTGCGAACTGAGCACGTTTCCAATGTCTTTGATACTGGTGGATCCGGTGGCGCCGAACATCAGTGCGACACCGTACAGAAAGAATGCGGTGGCGAAGGAACCTAGTAAGAAATATTTGACCGAAGCCTCGCTGCTAATTGCGGCGCGCCGGCGGAAACCTGCCAACACGTAGGTGGAAATTGAGGAAATTTCCAGCGCAATGAAAACCAGGACTAGTTCGACCGCGGAAGACATTAAGCACATCCCGACCGCGCCAAAAAGAATTAAGCCGTAGTATTCGCCGGCACGGATTTCCTGGACTTCCATGTATTCGTACGAAGTCAGGATCACCACTGCCGTCACGGCCGTGATCAGAAAATGAAAGAAGACGCTGAAGGCGTCCACCTGAATCATGTTCCAGAACGCAAGTCCCGGATATTGTGCCTGAATCAAGGTGGATGCGAGCGCCGCCAGAGAACCCGCGAGTGCGATTGCTCCCAAGGGCCGCTGATTGCTCTTTTCATCGAGAAGCGGGTCGACGACCATGATCACCATGCCAAAAATCGTGAGCACAATTTCTGGCAGGAATCGGATGTAATCGAGTGCGTGCGGGATGACCTGCGCCGCGTTGTTCATCTAATGAGCACCTTGCTAATCATTTGACTGAACGGCGCGAGCGCGGCATGGGAAGCGGGATCGATACCATTAAGCCATATCAGCGGAGCCACTCCCATGAGGAGAGCCATAACCGCCGCGGGCCACAGAGCTGCGTGCTCGCGGCCAGTAAGATCGGGAAGATTTTCGTTGGCCGCGTGCCTTACCTTCCCGAAGAAGACACGCTGGTACATCCACAAAAGGTAGCAACTGCTCCAAATCACGCCGGTGGCTCCCAGAATTCCGTAAATTGCACGGTCTTGAAACGCTCCGCTCAGAACAAGAAATTCGCCCACAAAGCCGTTGAGCAAGGGCAACCCGATGGATGAGAGAACAATGAACGAAAACATTGCGGCGTAGGTCGGCATGGGTGTCGCCAGGCCGCCGAATTCCGAGATCTCGTAGGTGTGCCGGCGGTCAAAAATCACTCCCGCCAGCATGAATAGCGCTCCGGTCGAGACTCCGTGAGCCAGCATGACGAATGTTGCGCCATCCAATCCCATTTGCGTGAAGCTGAAAATCCCGAGCACAGCGAATCCCAGGTGGCTGATCGACGAGTACGCGATTACCTTCTTCATGTTCGGCTGAACCATCGCGACCAGCGCGCCGTAAATGATCCCGATCAATGCCAGAATGGCGATCCACCATGCATTGGCACGTGCCTGCTCGGGGAACAGGCCAAGATTGAAGCGCAGCATGCCGTAGGTGCCCATCTTAAGTAAAACGCCGGCAAGCAACACAGAACCGGCGGTCGGAGCTTCTACGTGCGCATCGGGCAGCCACGTGTGAACCGGGAAAAGAGGAACTTTTACTGCAAACGCAACAAAGAACCCCAGGAAAAGCCATGGCGCCGCCGCAGCAAAGTTTTCAATTTGGCCCGCATGAATAGCCGTTTGAATCGCAGTGAAATCGAATGTTCCGGTTTTTGCATACAGCCACAGAATCGCCGCCAG
>JAFAGX010000471.1 GCA_019237515.1 Acidobacteriaceae bacterium | reverse complement strand
TACCTGACATTCACAGAACTCGCTTCTGGCCAACCCTTCATGCGGATCTGGCGAATGGACGCGGGTGGAGGCAACCTCCGGGAGCTCTCCGATGGCAAAGCTCAGAACTTTTCGGTTTGCTCGCGCGACGGGCACTGGGTTGTGTTTGAGGATGGAACTGGGGGTGGTCAGCTGATGAAGATGTCGATCGAAGGTGGTAAGGCGGAACAGATCTCCCCAAATGGCGCATTGGTCGCTGCAGGGTTCGATATTTCGCCAGATTCCAAGCTGGTTGCCTTCGCCTCGTTCGGCCATCTCGGGGAGCATGTGGAGTCGCTGCAGATTGCGGAGCTTTCCTCGGGTCATCTGGTGAAGACCCTGGAATTTCAGCACTCCCGAAGCGGTCCTATTCGATTCTCACCCGACGGCAGGGCCGTCATTTATCCGGTGCGCCTCGGGTCTGCGGATAATCTGTGGGAGCAACCGCTGGACGGGTCAGCTGGAAAGCAGATTAGTCACTTTACTTCCGATGACATCATTGATTTCCACTGGTCATTCGACGGCAAGCAACTGGGCCTTATTCGCGGTCATGCCGATTCCGATGTGGTTCTGGTCCGCGACATGGGAAAATAGGCCACTCACCTCAGAGTCGTCAGGCCACCTCCGCTTCCGACTTATAAATTTTCTTTAGCGCGTCCAGAATCGCTTCGTTGTCCGGCGTCTGGTCGAGCGGATAAACCTCGGCAAAGGCGATCTTTCCGTTCTTATCCACGATAAAGACTGCGCGGTTGCTGAGTCCGGCCAGCATCGGGCCATCACGGAAGATTCCATATGCCTGCGCCACGGCCCCGTGCGGATAAAAATCCGAGCACATGGGTATGTGCATGGCCCCGATGTCGTACTTTTGCCACGCCATGTGGCTGTATAAGCTGTCTACGCTGATGTCCAGAACCTGGGCATTAAGAGCGGCGAACTTCTCGCGGTCGCGATCGAACGCCGGCACCTGCTCCGCTCAAGTCGGTGTCCAGTTCAAGGGATGAAAGCTGACGACGACGTGTTTCTTCCCGCGAAAATCGCTGAGACGAATCCGGGTCCGCCGCTCGCCTTCCACGGCTGGCAAGTCGAAATCGGGAGCCGCGTCTCCAATTTGCAGAGGCATTGCCTTCTCCTGTCACGGCATTTTACTGCTTCTCTACAAACGTTAAGGGCGGCCATCAGGCCGCCCTCGTTGCGGATTGTAGAAGTGGTTAGACCGACTTCACATTCTCGGCTTGCCAGCCCTTCGGGCCCTTGACGACATCGAACTGGACTTGCTGACCTTCCTGCAGGCTGCGAAATCCATTTGCCTGGATGGCCGAGAAATGCACAAATACATCCTCCCCATTCTGGCGGCTGATGAAACCATATCCCTTGGCGTCGTTAAACCACTTTACTGTTCCTGTTTCCATGGTGTTGCTTTGTTCCTTTTTCTTTAGATATGCGCTGAGTTACTTGCTGGACTTCTGCAGGCAGGTCACGCTGGTTAGCGGGAAGTACTGGGAACTGCAAAAAACCGCGAAGTTCAAACGCAACAGGATTGTACATGAAAGAGGTCAATAATTGCTATGATTATTGCTTAACCATCTGATAAACACCCTGTTATCAATGACAATTATGCATACTGGTTACAAGAGTTGGGTTTCTGTTTTGGCGGTCACACTGTCATTGTCGGTGTCGAGTTTTGCCGATTTGGTGCGCGATGTGCGGATCGCGATTGCGCAGAATAATCTTTCGGCCGCCGAGGCGGAGCTGCAAGGCTACCAGGGTCAGCATGACGGCGACCCTGAATACCTTGAGGCTGCTTCCTGGCTCGCCCGGGGATACCTGTCGAACAATCGCCTGGATCAGGCACAGAGCTGGGCTAAGCAGGTTGAGAGCTCGAGCCGCCAACTTCTGGTGAAACGGAAGCTGGACGCTGAGCCTCATCTGCCGCAAGCATTGGGTGCTGCCATTGAGGTGGAGGCCCAGACGCTCGCGCTACGAGGGCAGAATGCGCAAGCGGTGGCACTGCTTCGCCGCGATCTAGCGACTTATCGAGGGACATCTATTCAGGCGCGGCTACAAAAAAATGTGAACATGATGGGGTTAGCTGGACAGCCGGCGCCGCCGCTCAATGTCACCAAATACATTGGGGTGCGGCCGGCCACATTGGCTGATCTGAAAGGATCGCCGGTGCTTCTATTCTTTTGGGCGCACTGGTGTTCTGACTGCAAGCAGGAAGCACCCATCATCGGCCAGCTGAATTCAGAGTTCGCATCGCAAGGTTTGAAGGTCGAAGCTCCTACCCAGTACTACGGATATGCCGCTTACGGCCAGGAAGCCGCTCCAGCAGACGAATTCGCCTACATCGGGCGTGTTTGGCAACACTATTATCCCGCGCTGCAGGATGTACCGGTGCCCGTGAACAAGCTGAACTTCGACAAATACGGCGCGAGCACCACTCCGACGCTGGTGCTCATTGATCGCAAAGGGCGGGTTGCGCTTTATCACCCGGGGTTCATGCCTTATGAAGACCTTCGCGCCGCGGTCCAGCGGGCCATGTAAGCGAATGGCGCAGCAGTTCTCGCCTGCACTCGCTGTAAATCATTGAACCTTAAGAGGTTAACTTCGCAATAGCCAGTCGCCTTACGGCTTCGGTTACTTGCTGCGTTCCCGGTGCAAACGCAATGATGGGCGAGCACCCAAATTGCTTCCAGTTCCGTGAGGTCTGGAAGCGGAACGGGAAGCCCATCCCCGGCTGACCCCGATTGGACGCGAAGTGAGTGAGGGTGCAATCCAACTAAGGAGTCAGACAAATGTTGAAAAAGTTTATTGGCGTTGCCCTGTTTGTAGGCCTGTTCTCGCTGCTGGGCATCGCTCAGGAAGCGCCGAAGCCGGAGGTTTTTGGCGGGTACCAATTCACCACGCTCGATCCCTCATGGCATGCCAATGGCTGGAACGGTGCGGCTTCTATGTATATCAACCGCTGGTTCGGTGTTACTGGTGATTTCAGTGGCGCCTACGGCAGCGGTAGCACCCATTTCTACACCTATACCGGCGGACCAGTGGTTTCGGTGCATAGGCACTCGGTTTCGCCCTTTGCTCATGCGCTGTTCGGTGGCGGTCGAGCTTCCGCAGCCAGCGTCAGCAACAGCGGAATGGTGATGCTGTTTGGCGGCGGTATGGACTACGGACGCAAATCGTTTGCTGTGCGTTTGTTCCAGGCCGATTGGGAGATCACGCACTTCAACAGCGTTACAGACAAGAATAATGCCCGCGTATCGACGGGATTGCTGTATCGCTTCTAAATGGGGTGCTTCAAAGAGAATCTAAGGGCGGCTCTCGGGCCGCCCTTTTTCGTGCCTGCCGCCTAGCCGCACGCTATAATCGATGGTTAATAGTCCGTCTCACTTTGTGGCATTTGCCTTTCTGCAATCCCCGGGAACATTCGCCCTGCGAAAGCCGTATCTGAAGCTATGGGCGTGGTTGTGTCTCAGTTAGCATCCAGGGGCGTTTTCGGGCGAGAACGCGCAGGTGTGGCGGCTCGTAATGCAATGAGCAGGTTGAAAAAATTCGCAATCGGCGGTGGAGTGATCGCAGTCCTGGGAGCCATCGTGGCCGTTGCGGTGTATCAGAGCCACAAGGGCATAGTTAAAGTACAGACCGCCAAGGCGCAACGGGAAGACTTGGCCTCAATTGTGAGTGCATCGGGGGAGATCAAGCCGAAAACTTACGTCAACATCGGCGCCAACGCTTTCGGAAAAATCACGCACCTCTACGTTAAAGAGGGCGACCGGGTGAAGAAGGCCCAGATGCTGGCCCAGTTGGAGAATGTTCAGCCGGAAGCGGACCTGCAAGCGATGCAAGCTACGCTCCAGGCTGCGCGTACGGATGCTATGGCCGCGGATGCTGCCTTAAATACGGCGGCCGCCGATCTGAATCGCGCCAAGTCCGACGCGCAACGATCCGACCTCGATTGGGCCCGCGCTCAGGGCCTGTATAAAGACGCGCTCATTGCCAAACAGGAATACGACAGCCAGAACGCCGCACATCAGGCTGCAGTGGCCGGCCTCGCACAGGCGCAGGCCCGAGTTGCACAAGCAAAGGCCCAGAAGGAATCTGCCGAGCGCCGGATTTCGCAGTCTGCGGCAAATCTCACTCATGCCGCTGACGTGCTGAAGAAAACGCTCTATCCCGCACCATTTGATGGAGTGATCACCAGTGTTCCGGTCCGCGAGGGAGAGACGGTTGTCATAGGGATTCAGAATTCGCCCGGCAGCGTGCTGATGACTTTGGCAGATATGTCAGTGATCACCGCCGAGGTCAGGGTGGATGAAACGGATATCGTCACCGTGCGTTTGGGGCAACCGGCGGAAGTGAGTATCGACGCGATACCCAAGAAAACTTTCAAAGCCGTGGTGACGGAAATCGGCGACAATGCCATGGTGCGGTCTACCGGGGTCTCTACCTCACAGCAGCTCACCGGGAGCCAGGAAGCCAAGGACTTCAAGGTCGTCGTGACATTGCAAGAGCCGCCCTTGGATTTGCGTCCCGGGCTTTCCGCGACAGCGAAAATCACGACAGCTACCCGTGCGCAGGCGCTGACGATTCCCATCCAGGCATTGGCGGTACGGCGCCAGCAGGACCTCGTTCCAAAAAACGAACAGAATTCAGTGCAAGCCGCCGCGCCGCAAAAGATGGCTTCTAATCCTAAAGAGGAGATTCAGGGAGTTTTCGTCATTCGAGACCGCAAAGCGGAATTTGTGCCGGTGGAGACCGGCATTGCGGGAACGACGGATATTGAAGTCCTGCAAGGGCTGCATGAAGGCGACGAAATTGTGACCGGAAGTTACAAAGTTCTGCGCACGTTGCGCCCGGGAGCCGGGGTGAAGATCGATAACTCCGCCCCGAAGAAGGAAGAGGACGAGTCCTAGTTTTATAACGTTCGTCGGCATGGAGCGTCCAATGGACAGCCTGCGGGCGGCCACTGAAACGGAGCTGGAGAACCTGCAGGTGCCTGCACAAAACCAGGAGAAGAGGATGGCAACGGCTGAGGTAGTGAATTTTTCGAAGCCACAGGAGTCGGCAACGCCGGATTCCTGCATGATTTGCACCATCGACCTATGGAAGACCTATGACATGGGTTCCGAGCAGCAGGTGCATGCGTTGCGCGGAGTAAATCTTAGTATTCGGCGCAACGAGTACGTCGCGATCATGGGACCTTCGGGCTCAGGTAAATCTACATTAATGAACCTGATTGGGTGCCTGGACACGCCGAGCAAGGGACAGTATTGGTTGAACGCGCAGCTGGTGAGCGAACTGGACGATGACGAATTGGCCCGCATTCGCAATAAGGAAATTGGCTTTGTTTTCCAGACCTTTAATCTTCTGGCGCGAGCCACAGCGTTGCACAATGTCGAACTCCCGCTGATCTATGCGGGCGTGCCCTCAGAAGAACGGGCAGAACGAGCCAAGGCGTCGCTTGCCGCGGTGGGGATGGGTGAGCGAATGATGCATAAGCCTAACGAGCTCTCGGGCGGGCAAAGGCAGAGGGTCGCCATCGCGCGCGCGCTCGTGAACCACCCTTCGATCATTCTTGCCGATGAGCCCACGGGAAATCTCGATTCACAAACCGGAAATGAGATTATGGCGCTATTCGATCGGCTCCACGCCCAAGGCAATACCATTGTGCTGGTTACGCACGAGCACGACATTTCCGAATACGCCCATCGTGTAATTCACATCAAGGACGGCGTTGTGGAAAGAGACGAAGTGAAGAAATAGTATCGGCTCGGTCGCGCGCGGGCCCGTCATTTACTTAGGTTCCAGATATACAAGAATTCATCATCACTCGCGGTCGCTACCGTCTTACCTCTTTTCCGAGTGGCGCGATTCAGGGCGGAACGCACTTTTTCCTTGCTCTCTGGAAGCTCATCCAAAGGCACTCTAATCGCGTTGCCTGCCTTCATCTGATCGAGGTCAGAGAGAATTCTCCCGATCACCTGATGATGTTTCCCTTTGCGGCCTTGCGGCACGTCGATCTGAGCCATGGTCTTGTAATTCATGCCATTCTTTTTGGTTTCCGTGCTCATAACGATCTCCCCACGTCACATAAAACTTACGTAATCGTATCG
>JAFAGX010000338.1 GCA_019237515.1 Acidobacteriaceae bacterium | reverse complement strand
GTCGACAAGATGTTCAAGGATTTTCCGCCTAAAGAAAAATAGGAGATAAACGGAAACGAGCCATCGCTCTGCGCTCCTCTGTGGTTTTAGTTCTTCACCATAGAGGAGCACAGGCTCGCGGGGCAAAGCTCTGACCAAAGGCAGAACCACAAACTGATGCGTACATGGTCAGAGTATTTTGCCTTCGGCCAGATCGCGGACGAGGGTCAAGTCAGCTTCGAGGAAATCGTAGGACGGTAATTCTGCACGGGGCGACCAGCGCACGTCTCGGAAAATTCTATTCTCAATTTCTCCGCTGTAATGATGGACGACGTAGAAGCGCAGTTCCACGGAATTCCCGCTCTTGTATTCGTGTCGTATGCGTGCCACCTCTTCTCCGATCTTTGCATCGATACCGAGTTCTTCGTCCAGTTCGCGCCGGAGAGCGTCCCGAGGCTGTTCTCCTTCTTCGATCTTGCCGCCCGGGAACTCCCATTTAAGCGGCATTGTCTGATGACGGGTGCGTTGGCAGACCAGTACCTTGCCATCCTTCATAATCAGGGCTGCCACTACGCGTTTCATCGTTACGCTTGACTGTTTGTGCGAATCCATGTTGGGCTATGGGGCCTTCGACGATTGCTCCAGGGTCTTGCCGACAAGTTTGGCGCAATATTCCACCAGATCGCGCTCTTCCCTTCCGAACGCCGCGAGGAAATGGCTGTCGATATCCAACTCGCCTCGAACTTTTCCTCCGACCAACACCGGCACGACGATTTCAGATTTGGTTTCAATGGAACACGCAAGATATCGAGAGTCCTGGCTGACGTCGTCGACAACCACTGTTTTGCCGGTCGATGCGGCTGCTCCGCAGATGCCTTGGTTAAGCGGGATTCGCGTGTGCGGCGTCATCGCGCCTTCAAATGGTCCGAGAACGAGCATCGGCGATTCCGAAGAAGAATCATCCTCAAGCATGTAGAAGCCGACCCAATTAAACTTCAGCATGCGATCGTGTAGCAGCTTCACCACGCGGGACATCAGTTCTTGCGGCGCATTGCATCGGGACGCTAAGGCGGCTATTTCAGCCTTTACCGCTTCAGTTCGGAATTCGTTGGACACGTGCGTTCTCCAACTAGGCCTGATGACTGATGGAAATGGGATCAGTAATGCATCTTAGACCTGCAGGTTGTGGAAAGTCCTGCGGATGAAGTGCCGCTGCCAACGCATTCAGACCATGTATCAGAGTTGGCGCTGGTGTATTGAGGAATTCGTCGCGGATGCAATAGACACGGCCGTGTCTGACCGCGTTCATCTCCGACCAGTTCCGGTTGGTAATAAGCTTCTCGAGCGGGACGCGATCGCCCGCGCCACACCAGGCCGTAACGAGCACGTCCGGATTCTCAGCGAGAACCGCTTCAGCCGAAGTGTGGGCCGCCGGAGTACCCACGGAGTCGCCCCCGGCAGCGTCGACCAGTTCGGCTACCCAACGCTGGGAGCCGATGATCGGCTTGCCCCACTCTTCACAGAAGACTCGCGGGCGTTTCTTGCCATGGACTTTTCGTCGAACGGTCTCGATTTCGTTTTGCATTTCAGTGACGACCTGTTGGCCGCGATCCCATTCACCGAAAATCCCGGCGATTATCGAAATATCGGTGTAGATGTCCCTCAGCGTCTTTGGCGCCAAGCCCAGAAAACGGGCGCCGGCTTTCAGGATTTCAGATACAGCTTTCTCCTGGTACGGCACCGCAGCGATGACGAGGTCAGGCGCGAGCTTTTTGATCTGATCAGCGCTCGCCGTCCAGGAGTCCGAAACGATGGCTATCTCTGTTTGCGAGATGTTTGAGCACACATCTGCACAGTACTTCGTGCAGGCAATGACACAGTCCAGTTTGCCGATGGCGTCCAGAATCACGGTGGCACTCGGCTGAAGAGAAACAACGCGCCGGGGAGTGTAGTCGGGTAACATGCGGCCCATGTTATAGGATGCCGTGGAAAAGCTCGCAGGGAGTCTTACCCGGCGCGCTACAATTCTGCGATGTACTCGGCCCAGCTCCTGGACCATTTCGAGCATCCGCGAAACCCGGGCGAAATCGCCGACCCGGATGGGTCCGCGCAGGTCGAGAATCCGGCATGCGGAGACGTACTTAAGCTGACCGTAAAACTCGAGGGCGATCGCATCACAGATATTCGTTTTCGAGCTAAAGGCTGTGTTCCCGCGATGGCGTGTGGCTCAGCGGTCACGGAGTTAGTGAAGGGTAAAACCGTTGCCGAGGCGCGGAAGTTACAACCGTGCGATGTGGTTGAGACGGTTGCAGGCGTGCCGGAAGCTTCCTCGCACGCAAGTCATCTTGCGATTGATGCTCTGAGCGCGGCGCTCAAACAAATCAGGATGTGATGCCGCTCTCCTTCGCCTTCCCGTCCGGCCAGTAAACGATCCACCCGTGCTCGCGAGCAGCTTTCTCCAGATCAGGATTCGGATTCACAGCAAAAGCATACTTCGAGAACTTCAACATCTCCGCATCCCAGCGCGAGTTGCCGAACGCAACGTCGGGTGTTGTGCGGATTACATCCTGAATCGCTTTGATTTTGCCGGCTCCCGTAGGAATTCGAATCAGCCGATCCGTCACGATTCCGTTTTCCACATTTGCGGTTGTGGCCAGGATTCTGTCCTGAGGAATGCCGCAATGCTTCATTCCGGCTCGAATCAGCCAGATATTGCTCGAGGAGACAGCCCACACATCCGTGCCGGAGTCACGGAGTCTATCCACTAGCACACGCATTTCGGAAAAAATTTGTTGGACAAAATGCTGCTCAAAATACTCCGCTGCTACCTTCTGAACCTCAACTTCGTTCAGCCCGCGATGAATCGTGACCATCTCACCGCACATCGTCGCTTCATCGACTTTTCCGGCTCTGTAATCGGCATAGCGCTGACGCGCCCGACGGGCAATTTCCTCCGAGAGCAGCCCACGGGTCAGTTCCCAGTGATAGAAGCCTTCGCCGGCATCGCCCGCCCATAACGTCCCGTCGCAGTCGAAGACAGCAACTTTGGGCTGAAGATTGAGGACGGATTCGATGAATGCCGCGGCCCTGGGAGAGATTGCGGTCGAGTTCATTGCTTTTCGGACGCGGTTGAAGCCGATGAAGATAACGCCGAGTACTGCTCAGGCGTGTCAACATTGAGGGTAACAGCAGGATCATCCACCGGAACGTATTCGATGTGGTGCTGATGCCGATGCTCGATTTCCTGCGCGTTCGCGGTTGCGGGCGCAGCACAGAACAAATGGATCATCTCGCTGCCGATCAGAAACGGATGACCATGTTTTCCCCGGTATTCCGGCACGATCGACCACGTGTCGTGCCCTCTCCCAGCAAACGCGTCACATAGGGTTTGTAAGGTGGAAGGACGCGCGGGCGGACGATCCACAAGAGTGATAATGGCTGCGTCCCGGCCCCGGTTGAGCACCTCCTGCAGACCGATCTGTAGCGAGCTGAATTGTCCGCGCTCAGGCGTCGGATTTTTCACCAGAAAAGCAGCGTTTGCGTAAACCACAGGAGCAAGATTGACGGCATTTTTGCCCGCAACTACGATTACCATATCGGAGAAATCATTCAGAGACTCGATGCCTGCTGAAAGGAAAGTCTGTCCCAAAGCATCCGGAGGCCATGCCATCAGGGCTTTGTCGCTGCCCATGCGCGACGACTCGCCTGCCGCGAGAATGACTCCGCAGAAACTCGGCGTTCCGGCCATGAACCGAAGATAGCAGAAACAAATTGCGAAGTCAGTGCAATGCGGCTTTCACTACCGAGGCTTTTCCTCGGTGTGCTCGGAAGCCGAAAAGTCTTCAGACAGGGGTTCGGTGTTGGCCCGCGATTTGAACCAGCTCATGTGCGGTAACGCACGCTCAGCGTGACGCCGCACGGCAATCAATTCGGCTGTAATCGCAACTGCGATCTCTTCCGGCGTGATGGCACCGATGTCCAGGCCGACTGGGGCGTGCACGCGATCGAACAATTCCGGCGCGAGTCCGTCTTTCACCAGTTCGCGGAAAATCGTAATCGTCTTTCGCTTGGATCCGATCATTCCGACGTAACGGGCAGGCGTCTGCACCGCCCAGCGCAGCACGCGCATGTCATCTCTATGGCCACGTGTAACGATGACGATATAGGAAGACTCGCTGAGCGTCAGCTTCGCCATGGCAGTTTCGAAATCTTGGGCGATCACCTCTTTCGCTTCCGGAAAGCGCTCACGGTTGGCGTAAGATTCGCGATCATCAATTACATTCACCTCAAAACCAGCGTTCTTGGCCG
>JAFAGX010000254.1 GCA_019237515.1 Acidobacteriaceae bacterium | reverse complement strand
AAAGGACGCTACCGCCAGTTCTATCAAATCGGCGCGGAAGCGATCGGGCCACCGACCTCCGGCAGTGAATCGCCGGCACGGGATGCGGAAATTCTCGAACTGCTCGCCACTTTACTGGATCGGATCGGAATCAAGAACTGGCAGCTGCAACTGAATTCGATTGGCTGCGCCGAGGACCGGGCCAGATACAACGAAGCGCTGCGCAAGGCGCTCGAGCCGGTTGCGGCGAAGATGTGCGTCGACTGTCAGCGGCGAGCAGTAACGAATCCGTTGCGGGTGTTCGACTGCAAGGTTCCCGAAGACCAGCCGATTATCGAGAAGCTGCCACGCATCAGCGAGTATCTCGATGAACCTTGCCGCAAGCACTTTGAGCAAGTGCAGGAGATTCTCAAAGCCGTTGGCGTGCCTTTCACGTTGAACGATCGCCTTGTGCGAGGGTTGGATTACTACACGCGCACGGCATTTGAATTCACCCATGGGGCACTGGGCGCGCAGAATGCGATTCTCGGCGGAGGGCGATACGATGGGCTTTCGGAATCGCTTGGCGGACCGAAAGCTCCCGGCATTGGCTTTGCCATTGGCGAGGACCGGCTGGTGCTGGCGTTAAACGAGTCTGCGGATTCCGTCCAGTCCAAGCCGGATGTTTATATTGCGCCGCTCGGGGCTGGCATGGATCGCGAAGCTGCACGGCTGGCGCGGGAACTGCGGCAGAAGGACATTATTGTCGAACTCGGGGATGAGACGTTCCGCCTGAAAAAATCATTCGAAATGGCCACGAGGGCGGCAGCGAGATTCATACTGATCGTGGGAGAAAATGAGGTCAAAGCCGGAGCCTTCGCGCTGAAAGACCTCGCAAGTGGAGAACAGGTTTCGGTGCCTCGCGGCGAACTCGCGCAACGGTTACAGACTCATAAACCACAAAGGACGCAGAGGAGCACAGAGTAAAGGTTCAATTCTCTTCTACTGCAGGTCGGCTTTATCAGGGTTGTAGAAGAAGTGAAATCGCAGGGCCAAATACTGGCCTCCGAATTCCTGAGGCAATGGTGGGAATGGATTTGAACCCGTGATCCCGCCCCAGGCTGCACGATCGAGAGCTGGATCGCCCGAACTGCCTCCCTGCTCGAGTCTCATCCCGGCAATGCTGCCATCTTTCAAAATTGCGAATTCAATGGCGACTTTGCCCTTTTTCATGATTGGGGGACGCGCCGATTCCGGAATCAGGTCATACCAGTTCACTTTGACGTCATGCAGCACCCGCGCCAAATAGGGGCCGAAGTCGACACCCATGGTGTCGCTGAGCACATCGAGTGCGCCAAAGGCGCGGCCCTGTTTGCCCATTCCAAGGCCAAAATCTCCGCCATCGCCGCCATAACTGCCGTGATTTGCCGCGGCAGCACGGGCTGCCTGCTCAATAGCTGAACCTGCCGAGAGCGGATTGCTATTAGCGAACGGATTCTTGGATCCCACGGGCGGAGTTTGCAGTTTCGCCATTTGATTCGGTGGCGGATTAGGAGCAGCCGCCTGTTGTTGCTGTCCTTGCTGCTGCTGTTGTTGCTGGATCGGCGGATTACTCTGCGCGGCCGCAGGAGGAGACGGTGGCTGTGCCGGACTCGGCGGCGGAGTGCTCATGCCGGGTGCGCCCGGACGGCTGCTGTCGAGGATGTGCTTGAGTTCTTTGCGATCGAGCTGAGGAGTTTTCGATGTCGCAATGCGGTCTTTGTCGGAAATGATATTGGTATCGGGACGCTTCGTGACCTTTTGCTCATCCGGGGGAAGCTCAAGAAAGGTCAGGTCTTTGTCCGTCGGCACGATTCGGGGCTGCACAACCGCAGCCTGTCTTGGCATCAGCCGTGCCAGCTTGTCAGAGTTAACGATTGCCAACACCACTACGAGGTGCACGACAACCGAAATCCAAAACGCCTCGCGCCGCCGCGATCGCGACAGATCATCCTGAAGCTGCAGCAGGAGAGCAGGAGGTTCGTCGATTTCCCGATAGGCCGATTCCCAATAGCGCGGATCATACAATTCTCGCCCTGGTTGATCTGCGGGCGAAGATGGTGGGCTGGCAGGCGGGATTTGCGTGGTCGGCATCAACAACTTACCTGCAAACTACAACCAGCCGCGAGCCTTGCCGCGGCGGTAAACCGCTGAGTTCACCACAGTCGTTTTGATGCGCGTGGGCTGGTGCTTGCGGCCTTGTGAGTTTATTTTCGCATCTTTTGCGGGAATACGCGATGGTCAGTGGCGGACAGAGTTACCTTAGTTGCATCCCGCTCTTCAACAGGAATTTACATAAATTGACAATCTTACGGCTCTGGTGCCTGGTGAAGTTTTTCCAAACTGACCTTTGCTCCATGTTCGCGAATAGAAGCCAGGATACGTAGGGCGACCTGGAGCGCCCGGTATCCGTCGTCGAGCGTGACTGTCGGTTCCGTACGCTGCCGAACCGAGTCCAAGAATGACTTCAACTCGGCAAGTAATGGCTCCTCTTGGACGGTTGGCAGTTTCGTGACCTGGATCTGAGGATTCGCGGAGGGAGTTCCAGCAGCGCTCTGCCCAACGCTGAAGACCAACGCGTCCTGGCGGCTGTAATCGAGTGAGACGTACTGACTCGGTTGGAAGAAACGCAGTTTACGGATGCGCTCCGTAGAAACTCGGCTGGCGGTGAAGTTGGCGACACATCCGGAGGCGAATTCGAGCCGGACATTCGCGATGTCAACCTTACCGGAAAGAATAGGCAGACCGACCGCTCGAATTTCCTTTATCGGCGAGTTTACAAACGAAAGCACGATGTCGAGATCGTGGATCATAAGATCCAGTATGACGTCGACATCCAGCGACCGGGGTGTGAAGACGCTGAGACGATGAACTTCGAAAAACATCGGCCGAGTCAGGATGGGGCGTGTGGCGCGAACGGCAGGGTTAAACCGTTCCAAGTGACCCGCCTGGGCGATACGCCCGAGCCGTTTTGCAGTCTCGATCAGCTCATTGGCTTCGCCCAGGGTCGCTGCGACAGGTTTCTCGATCAGCACATCGATTCCCGCCTGCATCAATGTCTGCGCAACGGCCAGGTGGTGTACGGTCGGAACTGCGATTGACGCCGCCTGAACCTCACTGTGAGTGGTCAGCAGCTGATCGATGGAGCCAAGGGAACGACAGCCGAACTCTTGTGCGACAGAATCCGCGCGTTTTGTGTCCGAGTCCACGACGGCAGCTAAACGAACCGGAAAACCTTCCTTCGCGAGTTGGTGGTAAACCCGAGCGTGATTGCGTCCGAAGGCGCCGACGCCAATAACGACAACGTGGATCGGATTTTCCGTGGTCAGAAGGGCTCTCTTAACGCTCAGATTAAATCATACGAGTCCGGAATCGGGATAGGATTGGGAGTGCGCCAACAGTCCACGGATTTCGGAGAACCACGGAGGACACAGAGGAGCACAGAGTTAGTTCAATTTTTTCAGCAATGCGATTTGGCCGGCGTGATAGAGCTCGTGCTGTACGATCCCACTGAACATGTAGAAATAGTTGTAATAGCTTTCTGCTTTGCCGGGAAC
>JAFAGX010000233.1 GCA_019237515.1 Acidobacteriaceae bacterium | reverse complement strand
GCGAACCATGATTGGAGGATTGTGCCCCGCGTTGCAGTACGTGAGCCGGTGTTCTTTATTGTTGAGCACACCATAAAAGAAAGTAATGAATTTACTCACCGGTGTGATGTCGCAAAGCATTCGGTTCAATCTGCGGCATAGCTCGCGCGGCGGCAGCTTCTGCCAGATCAGCGGTCGGAGAGCTGCTTGCAGGCTAGACATGAGCAGTGCCGCCGGTAAGCCCTTGCCGGCAACATCGGCAATGCAGAGCGCGGTTTCGTTCTCGCTGACGCGAGCGACGTTGTAGTAATCACCACCGACAAAACGAATGGGCTGGGTGATGGCTGCGATCTCATAGTCAGAAATTCCAGGAAGACTCCTTGGCAGCAGCTTGCGTTGAATCTCCTGCGCCTCCTGCAGCTCGTCTTCGCTGGACCGTTGTACTCGCCTTTGCATCTGGCCTCGCTCAATTTGCACACGCAGCTTTTCGAGGAGCTGCTGGTTTTGCCAGGGCTTCTGCACGAAATCGCCGGCGCCGCGGCGCATCGCTTCCACCGCCAGCTCGACACTCCCCCACGCCGTCATGACCAGCACCGGCAGGTTTCGGTCGTGTGAACGAATCTGCGAAACCAGTTCCAAACCTTCGTCACCGGCCGTGGTGTCGCGTTCGTAGTTCATGTCCATGAGAACGACGTCAAACGGGTCGGACTCGAGCGCGGGGAGAACCTCCGATGGATCGCTTACCGCCTGGGTGCAGTAACCGTGGCTTTTGAGCAGAAGTTGCAGCGCATCAAGAACGGGCACTTGGTCATCGGCGATCAGCACGCGGGCAGCATCGTCCTGGCTTGAATGGGCTTCAGCAATCGAGTAAGTGCTCATGCCGGCGGAAGGTGCAGCCGAATCGCCACTCGGGAACTGGCGGTATGTCGCACATTCTTAAGGCTCTGATATAGACTTACGAAGGCAAGCTAGTTGCCGCGCTGTGCATCCGTGGAACGAGCCGTCCGAAAATGGACAGTTCGCCTTGCATGGTGACGTGCATCACCGCATCTTTAGTTCTGGTCCGGTATCCAATAGGCTGATGAAACGAAATTCTGAGACACGCCTTGATCCCCCATTTCGGGGCTGTTGTTGCCGCTAGCCGTACAATTCCTCAATCCCAAAAAATTTTATTTCGAGCTCGGAGCTGATTGATGAAAATCGCAAATGATGTAACGGAACTGATTGGACATACACCGCTGGTTTATCTGAACAAAGTGACAGAAGGTTGTGCGGCGACGGTGGCCGCGAAGTTAGAGAGCTTCAATCCGTGCTCCAGCGTGAAGGACCGGATCGGTGTAAGCATGATCACCGAGGCAGAGCGTGCCGGGAAAATTCATCCGGGTAAAACCGTCCTGATTGAGCCGACGAGCGGTAATACGGGTATTGGTCTGGCCTTCGTTGCCGCGGTGAGAGGATATCGGCTGATCCTCACGATGCCCGACACGATGAGCCTGGAGCGTCGCGTGTTGCTGCGCGCCTTCGGTGCCGAGATCGTCCTCACGCCTGGCCCAAAAGGCATGCGGGGAGCGATCACCAAAGCCGAAGAACTGCTCGCGGCAAATCCAAACGGCTACATGCTCCAGCAGTTCGATAATCCCGCCAATCCGAAAATTCATTTCGAGACCACGGGGCCCGAGATTTGGAACGACTCAGACGGCGCAGTTGATATCTTGATTTCCGGTGTTGGGACTGGTGGCACGATCACCGGTGTGTGCGAATACATCAAGCCGAAAAAGCCTTCGTTCAAAGCCGTGGCCGTCGAACCGACCGACAGCGCCGTCCTTTCGGGGGGACAACCGTCCCCGCATAAGATACAGGGCATCGGCGCCGGATTTGTGCCCAGAATTCTGCGCACGGACTTCATTGACGAAATCCTTACTGTGACCAATGACGAAGCCATTAACATGGCCCGGCGTCTTGCCAAAGATGAGGGGCTCTTGGTTGGGATTTCTTCCGGGGCTGCGGTTGTGGGCGCTTTGAAAGTCGCGCGGCGGCAGGAAAATGCCGGCAAACTGATTGTTGTAGTCCTCCCGGATTTCGGAGAACGCTACCTCACCAGCATATTGTTCGACGAGTTGCGAAAGGAATCTGCAGAGATGGCTACAGCAGCGGTATGAGATGGCATTGATCTCTGCAATTCGCGAAGATGTTGCGACAGTACTGGAGCGGGATCCGGCTGCCAAGTCGCGTCTGGAAATTTTCCTGTGCTACGCAGGTTTGCACGCGGTCTGGTTCCATCGCCTTGATCATTGGCTCTGGAACCATCACATGTATCTCCTGGCTCGCTGGATGTCTCAGGTGGCCAGGTTTTGCACGGGAATCGAAATTCATCCCGGCGCGCTGCTTGGACGTCGGCTATTCATCGATCATGGCATGGGAGTTGTGATCGGCGAAACCGCGACAGTGGGCAATGACGTGACTCTCTATCAGGGAGTCACTCTCGGCGGCACAGGCAAGGAGCATGGTAAGCGTCATCCGACCATTGGCGACAACGTCGTGGTTGGAGGCGGGGCGAAGATTCTCGGCAACATTACGATTGGGAACAATTGCCGGATCGGCGCCGGGTCGGTTGTGACCCGAAACGTCCCGGAGAACTCAACTGTGGTCGGCGTCCCCGGTCATATTATTTTTCGTAATGGCCAGCGGGTGGTGATCACGGATCCGAAACAGATCAATGATCCCCTTTCTGAAGCGCTGGCCGCCGTTGCAGGCGAAGTCAACAAACTTCGCGACCGCGTGCACAAGCTAGAGGGCGAACTCGCCACCGGCGATTCAGGAAGGGCGCTCGAACAAATTATCCAGGAAATGGACTACCAGATTTAGGCTGTGGGGGTGCTAATGCAATTCGCGCCCACAAACGAAATCGTCATCCCGACGCCCCGCGTTCTTGCCAGCGG
>JAFAGX010000001.1 GCA_019237515.1 Acidobacteriaceae bacterium | reverse complement strand
ACGAACCATTTGGCCCATGGGCTATTCCACTCGAGCACCTTGTCCCACTTCTTAAACCAATGCAGTTCTTCGGCAATCCGGGCCCAGAATTTCTCCGGTTGCTCAATGGATTCACGGTAAACACGCTCGTACTCTTCCGGCGACTTGATTTGAGCGTGACTACGAAACTCCGTGGGCGGTTCGAAAGTGCGAGCTTCCTGCAGAACAGAATCAATATTGCTGCTGATCGCGGGCGCCTTTTCGGCCATAGAAACCTCGGATAAGAGCGTTTTTCCGCCGCCTATTTTACGCGAAAAGTATTGGTAATCTTCAACCGAATGATCCAGATGTTCTTGACCCATGTTGTTAGTGAAATTCGCCTTTACTTTGGGGGAGTTGGGTGCTTAATGTTGTCGATGCGGGTGGCGAGAGGTGATTCCGAATAGCGGAGGAAGGTGCAACGCGGACAAGAATGTGCCCGCGCTACAGTATTGCCGCTCGGGAGGTGAAGTGCATGCGTTTCTTAATTGCCTTGTTTCTTAGCGTAGCTTTCAGCGTTATCAGCCTGTGGAGCGATGAAGGGCATCATCACGCGCTGAGCGGAGAAGAGGTTGGTTCCGTTCACTTTGCGACCTCATGCGTAAAAGACGTTGGCGCCCGTTTCAATATGGCGGTAGCCCTGCTGCATTCGTTTCAATACGAAAAGGCTCGCGCAACGTTCATGGAAGTTTCCACTCGCGATCCGCAATGCGCCATGGCGCAGTGGGGCATTGCAATGAGCCATTACCATGGATTATGGGACAACGGCGACACCGCCGCAGGGCGGGCAGCTCTCGAAAACGCGCAACGGCTCAGCGCAACCAATCCGGAGACGACCGAGCGCGAGAAAGAGTACATCGCGGCTTTAGCTGAGATCTACCGCGAGGACGACAAAGACAAGGTCGAGCATGGGCGAGCGTTCGAGCAGAAAATGAGTGCCTTACAAGCCGCTTATCCCGACGACAACGAAGCTGCAATCTTTCACGCGTTGTCGCTGGCCATCACTGCGCCGAAAACTGATAAGACATTTGCCAACCAGCGCAAATGTGGCGAAATCTTGCAGCCACTCTTTGCCAAGCAGCCGCATCATCCTGGCATCGCTCACTACATCATTCACTGTTACGACAATCCTGTTCTCGCGCAACAAGGCCTGAACGCCGCTCGCATGTATGCCAAAATTGCTCCGGCCTCGGCACATGCGAATCACATGCCGTCCCACATTTTCACCCGTGTGGGATCCTGGGATGAATCTATCGTTTCGAATACGAAGTCCGCAGAATTGGCAGCTCAGGATGAACGGAGTTCGCTCAATGGAGAGGCCCGTGACCAGCGACTGCACGCCATGGATTATCTCGAATACGCGGACTTGCAGAGCGGAAGAGTTTCGCAGGCCAAGGCGGTTCTGGATCAGATGAATTCTTTGAGGCAGGTTGCAGGGCTAACACTTACCGGCTATTACGCTGAAGCAGCGATTCCTGCCCGTTATGCCATAGAGCTTCACAACTGGCAGGAGGCCAGTAAACTCCGTCAGAAACGAGAGTCCGTACCCTGGGCACAAGCGATCACGTGGATGGCGGTCGGAATAGGCAGTGCCCGCTCCGGGAACGTTGAGAAAGCGTCCGAAGCAGTGGAAACACTGGCCGCACTCCGTGATACGACCGCCAAGCAGAACAATATATATTGGGCAAACCAGATTGAGGTACAGCGGCGCGAGGTCGCTGCATGGATCTCGAAGGCCACTTCGAAAGGCGACGCGGTCGAGGTAATGCGGTCGGCAGCGGAGCTCGAAGACACGATGGATAAGCATGCGGTCACACCTGGCGCGGTGACTCCGGCCCGGGAAATGCTTGCGGAGTTACTTCAGTTGGAGAAACACTCCGCACAAGCGCAGCTAGAGTATGAAACCGTGCTCAAAACGGCACCGAACCGCTTCAATGCTCTGTACGGCGCGGCGCAAGCAGCGGAAGCCGCCGGGAACATGAAGGCTGCAAATGAATATTTTCAGAAGTTGACCGAAGTTGCTGTGGGCGATGAACGGCCGGAACTGGCCGCAGCGCGGAAGCGGGCCGTCTTGACCTCTGAAGCAATCAGGAAGTAACTCCCGTGATGCTAGCGTGTGCAATGGAAGATGCGCGCGGGAAGGATGTTCAGCGGCTGAAAGCGCTGCTGCACCGAACCAAAGCTGGAGCGCAAGTAGGGCAAAATCGTGCCCGTGAACTGATAAATCACCAGCGCGCCGTCGGGTTTAAGCGCAGCACGGCATTGCTGCAAGATGTTGCGGCGAGTTGCGTCCGACATCGTCGTATAGGGCACCCCGGAGATAATGTAATCGGCCTGCGCCAAGCCAAGGCGCGTGAGAACGGTTTGCAACGCCGCGGCCGAGGAGTTCACCACTCGCAAGCGAGTATCTTTTAACTCGCTCTCCAGGAATCTTGCAAATTCCTGATTTAATTCGATGGCAACCAGGGTTGCATCGGGATGCATGCGCCGCAATATCTCCGCCGTGATTGTGCCGACACCCGGTCCAAATTCCACAATCACGCGCGCGTGCTGCCAATCCACAGCCGAAAGCACATCGTTGACGAGGAAGGGTGAACTCGGGATTACAGAGCCAAGCATGGTTGGATATCTGAAGAAGTTTCGCGCGAACAACCAAATGCGCAAAGCCGCCGCGCCAGCCCGACTTTCGAGTAATGGGGCCAAAACCGGACGTCGCGCTCTAAGCACTGACATAGATTCCCTCAAATGTATACCAAGTGTGGATTGCAATCATAAAGTGATGGACAAGCAATGGGGCAAATGTCCGTCCTAAGATGCAAGGACGAGAAGATCAGGAACCAAGAGGTGCTCCAGTGTGCGAACAAGCCTGTGCAAATGGCCATCCGTCACGCCCATGCCGTGAGAAAGCGCACTGCCAGAAAATCCGTGGTTATCTAGCATACAACTACTCCCGTCTTCTGGCCCTGTAGCTCTGGTGAGGTTTGCCATGCCCGGCCCCTTGCGTACAGTTCTGGTTGCAATAGCAATGCTCTTTCTTCCGTATTTTCCAGACGCTGCCGAACTCCCCTTGGCTGGCCATAGCGAGGTGATCGGGAACTTGCCTCGGTTAGCTCATAAATCCGGTTACATATTTTCTGGCACGGTGAAGTCGGTTGCCCGGATTTCGCCGACCGCTACCGACAGCGTGGGCGTTGTGCGGATCACTTTTCACGTGGAGAAAGGCTATTTAGGTGTGGGAACCGGTGAATACCTGGTGATAAGCGAATATGCCGGTTTGTGGCAATCGGGGGAAACGTACCGCCCCGGGGAGAAGGTGCTTTTATTTCTTTATCCGCCCAGCAAGCTTGGCCTCACCAGTCCTGTAGGAGGCATGTCTGGCCGGTTCGCCGTCGATCCAGGTGGCCACATTATCGTTGGTTCCGGGCGAGCGCCCTTGATGCCAGTGCGCAACCCCGGTCCGATCAGGCATGGTCCAGAAAGAATCCAGCTCACTCCTGAAGAGTTCAGCCACGCTTTACACTCCGCGCTGGAGAACCGGCCATGACATCGTCAGGCGATATCGGCGATCTTCAACGGCGGGCGCGAACTCACCTTTCGCTTCGCTGGCCAGTAATCATCGTTTTGGTGCTCGTCTTCGTGCGATTCGCACAAGCCGGCGGCCCAAAGTACGTGGCAGGGGCCAGCTACTTTAACCAAGGTACGATGGGCACGCCTTTGACGTGGCCGGGAGGGATAATCAATTACTACACAGACCAGGGCGACCTGAGCTCGACGTTTCCTTCTACGAGCGCCGGTGCTTTAGTTGCCGACGCTTTCAGTCAATGGACGTCGGTCTCCACTGCCGCGGTTTCAGCAATTCACAGCGGACAACTGGCCGAAGACGTTAGTGGAACAAATGTCTACAGAAATCCCGATGGCACGATCACTATGCCAGCCGACATTCTTCCCTCCGCGACCGGAACTGCCGTGGGAATTGTTTATGACGAAGATGGCAGCGTCACCGATGCTTTACTAGGCCAAGGAGCGGGCGACGCCTCAGAATGCTTCGACAATGCCGCATTTGGATGGATCGATAACTTTACTAGCGATGCGCATTTTGCTCATGCCCTCGCTGTGATCAATGGCAAGTGCGCGCAGTCCGCGTCACAGCGAACTGATGTTGAATACCGGTTGGTCCGCGTATTCGGCCGAATTCTGGGCCTGGATTGGTCACAGGTCAACGATAACGTTTTTACCCACAATCCGCGGCCTACATCTGATGATTACGCTGGCTTGCCGGTGATGCATCCTTCCGATCCTTCGAATTGCATTCCGATCACCTTGTGCTACCCAAGTCCCTACCAGCCGAAGATGGACGATCAAGCAGCCCTTTCACGACTCTATCCGGTGACTGCGGAGAACGCTTCCAGCTTTCCCGGAAAACAGATTTTATCGGCGAGCACGGCACGCATATCCGGAAGCGTGTACTTCAGAATTGCAAATGGCCAACCCGGACAGGCAATGCAGGGAGTAAATGTAGTCGCCCGTTGGATTGATCCGTCAACCGGGCAACCTTCCCGGGCTTATGCCGCCGCGTCGGTCTCAGGTTTTCTTTTCACGGGAAATGCTGGAAATAATGTCACAGGGTTCAACGATCCTACTGGCCTGCCGTACAGCAGCTATGGGTCAAATGACTCACGTATGGAGGGATTTTTTGATCTCGGCGGCTTGCAGCTTCCAAATGGCGCAACTAGCGGCCAGTACGAATTGACGGTCGAAGCTATCGATCCTATGTGGTCAACCATGATTGGACCCTATGGGCCGTACCAGGTGCAACCGTCAGGTGCGATTGGCCAACCAATTATTGTGAACGTAAATGCCGGCTCCAATGTTCAGCAGGATATCTTGATGTCGGGAAGTGCAGTACAGAAACCAGATCCGTTCCCTGCCCCAACATACAGCTCTCCTGCACCGGTGCCGGACGGCGGAGATTGGAGCGGTTCTCTGAGTCCTTACGGCGCCACAGATTATTTCTGGTTTCAAGGACAATCGGGCAGAACCATGTCGATCGCCGTCAGCGCCATTGACGAATCCGGCAAGGCGACCGAGACCAAAGCTCAACCGGTCATTGGGATTTGGACATCAACAGATAATGGCACCATTCCCGCTCCTGCGAGAACACCCTCGCCTTTCAACAGCTCGGTTGCAGGCATGACGATCCTGAATGCGCAATTAATGCAGCAGGCGGCATTTCGCATCGGAATTTCGGACTTTCGAGGCGATGGCCGGCCCGATTATCGGTACCATGCGCGAATTCTGTACGGCGATACCGCTCAGCCAAATCGCGTGAGTGTGGCAGGAGGCACGCCGGTTGCTGTCAGTGGGCTCGGATTCGAGGCAAATACAAAGGTGTCAGTAGGGAATACCAGTGTCGTACCCCTAGCGATCTCATCGACTCAGATATTCATGCTGCCACCTGCGCATTCGGATGGAGCGGTCGGTGTAACGCTATCTGATGCGGCGACAGGCGCGAGTTCGACAATGGCGGGCGCTCTGACGTATGGCGCGGGACCCAACGATACGATCAAGCTCATTGCCGGTTCCAATCCGTGGACTCCCATGGGCGGACAAACGCCTAATCCGATCATCGTGCAAGCGTTGGCTGAGGACGGCGTCACTCCCGTCGCAGGCGCTACCGTTGTTTTCACTTCAACCCTGGCTGCAGGATTTTCGGCATGCAGCGGCGCTTCGTCTTGCTCGTTGGTTACAGATCAAGGCGGGCTGGCCTCGACCTTTGTGACTCCGTTTGCGGCAGGCGTGACGACCATCACCGCACAACTTGCACCCATTTCCTATTCATCGCCGAAACAGGTGCAAACCACGCTTGCGGTGCGTTCTTTGGCAATTGATTTGGCCCTGGCACCACAAAACGCCCACGTTGCACAGGGAGCAAGTGTCACATTGCCGCTGATTGCCAGAGCACTGTCAAACGGATCGCCGATCAGTGGGACAACCATTACTTTTGCGGTGACGAAGGGTTCAGGGACGCTGAATGCACCCGGTGTCGTCGCCGACGCTAACGGGTATGCGGCCACGAATCTGCAGTTAAGGTCGATTGCCGGGGATGTACAGGTGACGGCCTGTATCGCACCGGCGAATCTCCCCTGCACAACGTTCTATGCCATGGCAGTGCCGGTATCCGCGGTGCAATTGCAGGCGGTTGCCGGAACGAACCAAGCAGTTAGCGACGGGCAGAATTTTCAACCTTTGATCGTCCGCGCCATCGATAGTTCAACGCCCCCCAATTCCATAATGGGTGCGAATGTCGTCTTTCGCTCTACAGTTGAGAGGGGCGCTGGCACGTTCCCGGGAACCTCCCCAGGAGACACGACAATAACACCAGTTCCCGCGCCGATCATTCTGTCTTCATCGCAAACGACGGTGAGCACGGATATCACCGGCCTCGCAGCATTTCAGCCAAGTACGGCCGGTTTCACTGGAGCAGTGCAGGTGTTAGGAACGGCGGCGACAGGGACGAGCAGCGTGCTCTTCGGGTTGCAAGCGTTGCCGGCAAGCAGCCAACAGTAGACGCTTAAAGAATGTACCCAGGTTCGCTTCCACGAGTGTGGCGCGAACCTGGGCCACCAAGAAGGTTAGGCTACAGAGCGGTGCAGACCGCCTTGGTTTCGGTGTAGGCCTCGAGTACTTCGTGGCCCATTTCGCGGCCCCAGCCGGATTGCTTGTATCCGCCGAAGGGCAGCGCCGCGTCGAAGATGTTGTAGCAGTTGACCCAAACAGTTCCGGCCCGCAGGTCCGCCGCCAGCCGATGCGCTTTCTGGATGTCTTTCGTCCAGATCCCTGCCGCCAGACCGTAAACGCTGTCGTTGGCTTTGGGCACAACCTCGCTCGGATCGGTGAAAGGCATGGCCGTCACCACGGGCCCGAAAATTTCTTCCTGCACAACTTTCATTTTCTCGTTGGTATTCACGAGCACAGTGGGTTTTACGAAATAGCCTTTGTCACCGTGCCTGCTGCCGCCAACCACGGCCTGTGCTCCTTCGGCAAGGCCCGCCTCAAGATAGCTGCAGACGCGATCGAGTTGTTCCTTGGAAACGAGCGGCCCCATGTCACTGCTCGCCTCAAATCCCGAGCCAACTTTGATGTTCTTTGCCTGTTCGGCTACGCCATCTACAACCTTATCGAACACTTTCTTTTCGACATAAAGGCGCGATCCGGCGCAGCAGCACTGTCCATGGTTGAAGAAAATTGCGCTGGCCGCCCCGTTAATCGCCGAATCCATGTCGGCATCAGCAAATACGACGTTCGGTGACTTGCCACCGAGTTCGAGCGAGACTTTCTTGAGATTTCCAGCGGCAGCTTGCAGAATCAACTTGCCGACTTCAGTTGAGCCGGTGAATGCGACTTTGTCGACGTCGGGATGCTGTGCCAAAGCCGCTCCCGCCGTCTCGCCATACCCGGGGACGATATTTACCACACCATCGGGGAATCCGGCTTCATGGATCAGCTCGCCGAGCCGAAGAGCAGTCAGAGGAGTTTGTTCGGCTGGCTTGAGGACGACTGTGTTACCGGTGGCCAGTGCCGGTCCCAGTTTCCAGGCCGCCATCAACAACGGGAAATTCCAGGGGATGATCTGCCCGACAACCCCAACCGGTTCGCGCAGGGTATAGGCGAGAAATTTCGAACCCGGAGCATAGGGGACAGAAATCGGGATGGTATTGCCTTCGATCTTGGTCGCCCAGCCAGCCATGTAGCGGAATAAATCCACGGCCAAAGGAACGTCGGCGACACGTGCGATCTTCAGCGGCTTGCCATTGTCGAGACTCTCGAGTTCAGCGAACTCTTCAAGGTTTTCCTCCAGCAAGTCGGCAAGCTTCCAAACCAGGCGTCCGCGCTCGGAAGTGGTTAAGCGACGCCAGGGTCCATGCTCAAATGCATTGCGAGCGGCATGAACTGCGCGATTGACATCTTCGCGATCCCCTTCGGCAATTTGGGCGAGCACTTCCCCGGTGGCGGGATTATAGGTGGGGAATGTCTTCCCGGAAGCAGAATCCACCCATTTCCCGTTGATCAACATCTTGTGCTTTCTTGCGACGAAACCTGTAACTCTCTCTTCTGGCGGAACAATCTTCAGAGCAGTTGCCATAACGTTTTCTCCTTAGTAGAAGTCAATGGTCCTCTGGTTCCTCGTGTGTACTCTGTGGTCGAACACACCACCGGGTAGATTGAGAATCACAGAGAAACGTATTGCGAAAGAAAGCGCGCATATTGCCTGACCAGCGCGAATGAGAAAGCAGACTGCCTCCCCACAAGACAGTTGGAAATTGTAGCTCAATTTTGTGCCTGAGTTGTAGTGCAGAGCTTCAGCTATACTGCCCGCCTGGAACTCGGCAGACATGTCTCGGTCCATCGGCTACATCGCCCTGGTGGTTCGTGAGTACGACGAAGCCATAGCCTATTTCACGGGCATGCTTGGCTTCGTTTTGGTCGAGGATACGACCTTGGGCAGCGGGAAGCGTTGGGTCTTAGTTCGTCCGCAAAATTCGCAGGGCACGAGTTTGCTTTTAGCAAAAGCAGCCAATGCCGAGCAGGCGAGCCGCATCGGAAATCAGACCGGCGGCAGGGTTTTCCTGTTCTTGCATACCGATGACTTCTGGCGCGACTATGAGCAGATGAAGGCACGCGGAGTGAACTTTCGGGAGCAGCCGCGGCAGGAAAGCTACGGTACAGTCGCCGTTTTCGAAGATCTCTACGGAAATCGATGGGACTTGCTGCAATTAAGAGAACATTCCCCGGCGTTGTACTAGCTCATTCTGCCGGCCATCGCGCTGAAGCTGGCGACTGCTTCGCTCAGCGGCAGTTCGACGGTGACGCGGGCGCCGTGCGGTTCGACGTTTTCCAATCGGATTTCGCCGTCGTGTTCTTTGATAATTCCATAGCAAATG
>JAFAGX010000625.1 GCA_019237515.1 Acidobacteriaceae bacterium | reverse complement strand
CTGCCGCCCTATAATTCTCGCGGATGCTGATCCCAGGATTCTGAATGTTTTCTGGGCACCCGGCATCCAATTGCGGTATTGAGCAGCACTACTTCCCGAAGTACGTGTGCAAGGAGATAAGTCAGATGCGTTTCGATTGCTTAAATCGAAGAATTGTCAAACTCGCCGCATTGCTGTTATCGGCAACGGTCACGATTCAAATACAAGGGCAGACCTCTGCGCCGGCGGGCACATCATCAGCTTTGCCGGCGGCTCCACCACGGCCCGTGGCGCAAACGGCACAGGATTACTCGAAGGCGCCATCGCAATTCCCAGATGTCATCGCGCCATATGAGCCAGTCTCCATTCCACCCCCGAATCTGGGTAATACCGCACGCATCGATCAACTGATGCACGACGGCAAAATTCTTCTGTCGATCAACGACGCGGTGGCTCTTGGGTTGGAAAACAATCTTGACATCGTGCTGGCGCGCTACAACCTTAACATTGCCGACACGGACATCCTGAGGGCGAAAGCCGGCTCCAATATTCTCGGTGTGAATACGGGAATCGTGCAAAACACGCCCGGCGGAGGCGTAGGAGGTTTGAGCGGAACCGTTGGTTCGGGCACTGGTGGGACCAGTGTGGCTGCTGGAGGCGCGGGAACCGGAACCAACGGCTTGGTCACTTCGACCTTGGGCATCGGGCCGCCGATCACAAGTTTTGATCCCATCCTGGCAGGGACGCTGCAAATGGATAGGAATTTCGTGGAGTCTTCCAGCATCTTCACGCAGGTACCCAACGGCGTCGCCAACACCAACACAGGAACGGCAAACTTTTCTTACTTGCAGGGCTTTCACTCAGGCACGGACCTTTCGGTGGGTTTCAACAATACGCATGTAACTAGCAATAACAAAACCGTCACCTACACGCCGGCACTGAGTTCAGGTTTTCAGGCACGGCTGACGCAGAACCTGCTTCAAGGATTTGGGTTCCTGCCGAATACCCGCTTTATTCGCCTTGCGAAAAACAACCGCGAAATTTCTGACGTGGCCTTCCGCCTACAGGTGATCACGACCGTCGATCAGATTGAAAACCTGTATTGGAACCTCGTCTACGCTTACGAGAACGTGAGAGTTCAGCAGGAGGCGTTGGCGTTCGCGCAACGTACGCTGGAAGACAACAAAAAACAAGTGCAGTTTGGAACTTTGCCCCCCATCCAGGTGGTAAGCGCGGAAAGCACTGTCTCGACCGACCAACAGAATGTGATCCTCGCCCAAACCAATCTTGAACTGCAGGAACTGCTCATGAAGAATGCGCTGAGCCGGAATCTTGTGGATCCGGTGCTCGCGGGTGCGGAAGTGATTCCGACATCTAGCATGCAGCTTCCGGCATCAGCGGCCATCACTCCAACGGAAGACTTGATTAACGATGCGCTAGGACATCGCGCTGAATTGGCGGAGTCACGCATTGATTTGAGTAGCAGGCAGATCAACAACAAGGCCGTACGAAATGCGATGTTGCCCACCGTCAACCTTTATGCCTACTACGGCGGCTCGGGGATCGGTGGCGATATCAATCCTACAGTTCCCATTTGCGGCGCTTCGGGAGCCAGCAGCAGTTTTTGCTTCGATTCAGTCCGTGCAGCCCCGCCATTTCGTGCCGGAAAACCGGTCAGTTACGGCGACACTTTGCATCAGCTCGTAACATCGGTTGCGCCCGATAAAGGAGTCGGCGTGACGCTCAACATACCGATACGAAATCGCACCGCGGTTGCCGATCAGGTGCGCGCTGAACTGGAATATCGTCAAGCCCAGGTACGCTTGCAGCAGCTTGAAAACCAGGTTCGTATCGAGGTACGGAACGCGCAGTTTGACGTGCAGCAGAATCGGGCCGCGGTAAACGCAGCTCAGGCAGCCGTGAATTTTCAGCGGCAAACCCTGGATTCGGACCAGAAGAAGTTAGCCGCCGGAGTGGGTACTTCCACCAGCATCCTCCAAGACCAGGCGGCATTGACCTCTGCCGAGTCCAACCTTGTTTCGGCGGAGGCGGCCTACGAAAAAGCTGAAATTGAGATGGACCGTGCCACCGGCCTTCTGCTAGAACATGCCGGAATCATCATGGCGGATGCGGAGAAGGGTGAGGTCAGTCACATGCCCGATGTTCCCTATGCGACGCCCCGTACGGATGTTCAGTCGGTCATGCCGCAGCCGCAATCGGAACTGCAGCAACCCATGCGGACAGAGCAGCAGTTGAGCGGTTATTAACTGCCAAAGGCGGGCGGCCGAGGGCGCCCGCCCCCACCCACTGTTCAAACCTGAGTCGAGGCTTGCTATGCTTTGCGCGTGAGACTTTCGGTCGTTCTCATCACCCAAGACGAAGAAGTTCATTTGCCGGGGACGCTGGAGAGCGTCATGCCACTGGTACGGGACGGGCGAGGCGAAATTATCGTGGTCGATTCCGGCTCAACCGATCGCACGCTGGAGATCGCCCGATCCTTTGGGGCGAAGATCTTCACCGAACCCTGGAAAGGCTTTGCAGCGCAAAAAAATTCGGCAATCGACAAGGCGAGCGGTGACTGGGTGCTTCAGTTGGATGCCGACGAAGCTCTCGAACCCGAATTGGCGAACGAACTTAATAAAGCACTTGATGAGAACCCAAGCGTTCACGGGTTCTGGATTCCCCGCAAGAATTTCTTTTTGGGACGATGGATTCAACACGGTGGCTTCTATCCTGATCCCAAGCTGCGCCTCATTCGCCGCGGGGCAGGCAAGTTCGAGGAATACGGCGCGCACCCCACGATCAAAATAGAGGGCCCGACGGGAAAGCTTAAGCGTGCGTTGGTTCACAATGCCTATCCTACGTTGCGCGGCTATATCGATCACATGAATGGCTATTCGTCCTCAGGCGCGAAGGTCGCCTTCGAAAAAGGCAAGCGCAGTTTCAATCCCCTCGACATCGTTGTGCGGCCGCTGCTTACCTTTATCTACAACTACTTTTTCCGTTTGGGATTTCTGGACGGACGGGAAGGCCTGCTGCTGCACCTCTACCACGCGGTTTATGTTTCCTGGAAATACGCCAAAACCTGGGAATTGGGACGACGTCAGCGGAACTCACCTGGCTAGCAGAGTCCATGAACCGGTTTCAGGCGCGAGCGAGCTGCTGAATGAGTGTTGAAGTCTGAGATCCACGCTGGAATTTACGAAGACACTCCGCCCGCAAATTTTTGACGACTCCGACAACAAAGTCCTGCCTTAGCTCATCTCAGCATTACTCGAAAGGAGAAGGTATGCAGACAGGCCATGAAATGTTTGTGCACGAACTAAACGACATGATGGATGCGGAGCGTCAACTGGTAGACATTCTGCAGCAGAACGCAGAGGACTCATCGCGCGGAGATCTGAAGAAGGCATTTGAGGATCATCGCAAACAAACCGAGGGCCAGGTTGAGCGGCTGGAGCAATGCTTTGAACTCCTGGGCGAGCAACCCGAGGAAACCGAGTGTCATGGCATTCGCGGCTTGGCCGCAGAAAAACAGGCATTCGAGGAGGAAGATCCCTCCGAAGATCTTATCGACGTTTTCAACGTCGAAGCAGGCGTAAAGGCGGAATCCTATGAGATCTGCTCCTATGAGTCGCTCATCGATATGGCGCGTCAAATGAAGCACAACCAGGTAGCAAAGCTGCTGGGCCAGAATCTAAAAGAAGAGCAAGCTACCTTGCGAAAAATGGAAGCGTTCAGAAAGAAAGTAAAACCTAACCAGCTCATGAGCGAAGAGGAAGAAGAGCGAGCCCAAGACCGGGGAAGCTCCAGGAGCACAAGATCGTCTTCGCGACGGAAGCGGGCTGCCTAGCCCGGGATCCGATCTATGCCAAAACGAAGTCGCAGCGAATCGGGAACGGGCGGCAGCGCCAGTTCCCATCGCGGCAGTGCCGGGCACGCCGGAAGTGGTGCGCAACGTGGTGACGGCAACAGCAAGAATGCGGCTGCAGGACGGAAAAAGAGTACCAGCGACCCGAGAAAATAGCTTGTATTCTCGGGTAGACTCTTCACAGGAGTTCGCATGACTAAGCAGAAATCACCGCACACCCAGACTGAACAAGACACCAAGCCAGAACAGACCGATTTGGAAGCCGGTGAAGAGGAATACGAAGCCGACTCCGCCGTTGATCAGCAAATTTACCGACAGGCGGACGGTGCCGAAACTGGAGAAGACCGTGCGCCGCGGAAGATCGAAACGCGGAACGTTCGCCACCGGGTTGAACCAGAGGTGACCGCCCATGAGGGTTCGACCCATACGCGTAGCCCCAGGAGACCATCACAGGGGATCACGTCCCACTCCGCCAACGAAGAAAGCACACGCCAGGAGAAAGTCGTAAACGAGCGCCCGGATGCACAAGCGGGCGTGAACCGCTCAAAGTAGTTGAACAGGTGTGATCCGCTGGTGATTGAGCACTGGCCGACGAAAATTGGGCTCATGCGATTCTGTCTTAAGTATCGCTTGAGCCCAATCATATTTCCGAACGGATATCCGATTAGCTGAGAGGCGGCTGATTTTGCGGCGGCTGATTTTGTGGCGGCGGGGTTTGCGAATTGCCAGTTCCGCTGCTACCACTGGTTCCGGTGCCAGTTTGGCCCGAAGTGCCGGCCTGCCCAGAAGCGCCTGTTCCTGGGTTGCCTGAAGCTGCGCCACTTCCGTTCATGCCCGAACTGCCGGAACTGGATGAAGTTCCCGCTGATCCGGTTCCCGTTGTGTCTGTTGAATTCTGGTTGTTCTTGTTGTGCTTTTTGTGTTTGTGTCCGCTGGTCGTGTTGTCTTGTTGCTGCGAAGAACTGGTGCCACTGCCGGTTGTGGACTGATCGGACGAGGTACCTGTGGAACCAGACTGACCGGATTGGCTTGACTGGCTACCGGAACTTTGAGTTTGAGCAAAGCTGAATGCTGCGCAAACCAGCAACACCGTAATGCCGTGTAGAAGGTGCTTCATCGTGATGTCTCCTTTTTAACTCGCTATGTTCCACATGTGCGAGCTTACCCAGCAGGAATTCTGATTTGCGCGCCATGCGGCTGATAAAGCTAGAGAGCGAGGACTGACGAAAACTTGCGCTTGCCTTACAACGCCCGTCCTCACTCTCCGCGATGCCTTTGACGCATTGCAGCGACAACGTAGTTTGCCGCACATCGAGCTTGGCGCAAGTTGGCGCATGCTCTGGCGATAGGGGGCGGCCTGACTTAGGCTGCCCTGCGGCGCGAAACAACCGGCATGCCGGCGTCCCAATCGGTTGTGGCGATAACGCCAAGCTCATTAGCAGCTTG
>JAFAGX010000624.1 GCA_019237515.1 Acidobacteriaceae bacterium | reverse complement strand
TGTCAAATGTTTACTATCATCTTTGATTCGCTCTATCCGAATGTGCCGAGACTATGCTAGGCAGGCAGGTGCCCTGGAGGGTGTTAAGGGTACTGGGCGCAGCCTGTCGAATGGCCTGGTCAGCGATTGGGTTCGAGTCCCCGGCCTTCCGCGCGGTCATTCGACACATGTTGATCGAGGGTGCATAATTTAGTTGCTTGACAGGCTGTGTTCAGGCCTAAACACATTGACGCCCGCCCGACTAGCCAGGGCATTGTTTTTGTTTCCTAAAGCGCGCCCAAGCGGCTTAGCAGATACCAGAAGCAGAACAGGGTCAGCGCGGGGCCGCCCCAGATATACACCGCAGATTTCCACGCCAGATCCTGCACGATCTCAATTTGGCTCCGAGGTGAGAGGAACAGAGGCCGGCTCGGGCTGCTTCCGAGGACCACTTTCGGATGAAGATCAAACTCTTTCGTTGGAACTGTCTTCTGCTGAGTCACCATGGAGCCAGGCAAAATCACGCCACCGATTTCTTCTTCACGCTGCAGATCGGCGGCCTCAGCGCTAAGAAATTGAGTGGAAGGCGAATCTTCCGGCTTATATTCACGCAACGTTCCCATGGCAAACAAGGTTTGCCCGGCGCGAACAGCAACTTCTTCCAGCTTCACAGGCACCCCGGGTGAAACTCCGTGCCGGTTCAAAAAATGCTGTGCGTACAGGGGCGGCGAAGTTTCGTACTCCTCAGAAAAAACAGGTTCCAATTCTGACCGGGCTCCTCGCGCGTCGACCATCAGTTTTCCGGTACCATCATGCAGGAAAAATGGTGCGGAAAGGCTCTCTTCAGCGGCTTTTCGCCAGCGGCGTTCGCTTCCACCAGTCCACGCGATTGTCCGATAGTAGAAACAGTCTTCTTCCGAAAGGGGAGCGATGATCGTATATGGCCCCTCGACTTTGCCACTGACCTCGATCAGCCCCAGAGACGCGCCACGAATTGTAGATCGCGGGACGTTCTCAATGAAGCGTTTGCGCCGCAGCAGGGCAAAACCGCGAATGAACAGATAGATCCCGGCCCCGAAACCGATAATTGACCAGACAATCGGATTGGCGAATAGCGACAGGAACTCAGGCGAAGGCTTGCGCTCCGCCCCCGCGAAGGCAAAACCGAGCATCATTGGGACTGCGAGCCTGCCGGTAAGTTCTTTTCGCCGGGTGGAGGTGGAATACTGATGTCAACATTCGTTACAGGTCCCAACTCCGATAGGGGTTTGTCGAATTCCGACGTGTTTCCAACCACCAGCACCCGCATTTGATCCTTGTGCAGGTATTTGGCCGCGACCCGTTGCACATCCGCCGGTTGGACTTTTTCGATTCCGGTTCGAAAGCGTTCCAGGAAATCGGCAGGATACCCATAGAACTCGTAGGCCATCCGCTCACGCAGAACCTTTTCCGGCGAATCGAAGTTGAAGACGAACGAGTTCAGAATCGAATCCTTGGCGCGCTTGATCTCGTCCTCGGAAATGGGATTGGTCTTCAGATCGTCAATTTGTTTATCCAAAGCCTGGATTGCCTCGACGGTGCTTTGGCTCTTGGTTCCCATCGCGATGCGCTCGACGCCCGGGTGGTCGAATGCGCTCCCAATGCCGCCGCCCACCGCATAGGCCAACCCCTGGGCTGAGCGGATGTTGCGAAAGAGACGAGAGGAAAAGCCGCCGCCGAATGCTTCGTTGAAAACCTGGGCGGCGAAATAATCCGGATTGTCTTTTCGGATTCCAAGATCCACCATGCGAATATTGCTCTGGTTGACGTCCGATTTTGGAATCAGGTAGTAGCCGGGCTTGGCCGGCTCGAACTTAATATCCGGAGCCTTGAACGCCGGGCCCTTCGCCCATTTGCCGAACGCTTCGCGCAGCTTGGCTTCCATTGCCACCGAGTCGAAATCTCCGACCACCCCAAGAATGATGTAGTTGGGATAAACGTGAGCCTGATGCCAATTCAGCAGGTCCTGACGGCTGACGGCAGCTACCGTCGCATATTCCGGCTGGCGCGTGTACGGATTGTCCTTGCCATAGGCAAGTTTCGCAGACTCGCGCTGAGCAATGTCGCTTACATCATCATTGCGGCGCGAGATCGCATCGAACATTTCCCGTTGCGCCAGGTCTAATTTCTCGGCGCGAAATTCGGGTTCATGCAGCAGGTCTGCAAACAGCTTGAAAACATCTTCGAAATCGCCCTTCAGGTATGAAAAAGAAATTGTCGTTGAATCCGCGCTGGCTCCGGTTTCGACTTTGGCCGCCCGGATTTCCAGGTAATCATCGAGTTCATCCCCGGTCTGTGTCTTCGTGCCGCCGGTGCGCCACACTTCGCCGTACATATCGAGCATGCCGGCCTTCTCCGCTGGCTCGGAGCGCGATCCACCCCGAATACGCGCGATCCCATCAATCAGCGGGAGTTCGTGATCCTCTTGTAGGAAAACGATCATGCCGTTGGGCAATTCGATTCGTTTGGGCTCCTTCGGATGGAATGCCGGAAGCGTCGGAATTGAGATTTGCTGCCAATCCGTGGCCTGCGCGGCTGCATTCTCGCTTACGGCGGCGAAACAAATAAAGAGCAGGGCGGCAACTCTAAGCGGTCGCATTATTCGCCTCCTTTGCTGGGGTGGGCGGACGGAGGCGGCGCCGTCTCAATGATACCCACGGTGCGGTTGCTATCAGTAAAGGTTTTGTTCGCCACACGACGAATGTCTGCTTTGCTAACTTTATCGATCCTGTCCACTTGCCGGAATAGCTCGCGCCAGTCGTCGTAGCGCGCCTGATTCATGCCGAGTTCAAATGCCAAGCCGGAGTTGCTGCCCAGGCTCCGAATCAAATTCGCTTTGGCCCGCGTCTTGACCATCTTGAGTTCATCGTCGCTGATATCCTGAGTCTTGAGTTTCTCGATTTCTTCGTGGATAGCCGTTGCCATCTCCTGCGGCTTGTGGCCGGGCATGCAGAATGCATAGAAGGCAAACAGATGAGGATATTTATTGCCTGGCAATCCAGTAAAACCCGCAGCATCAGAAGCGATTTTCTTGTCTCGCACTAAAGCGCGATAGAGACGAGAGGTCCGGCCCTCCGACATCAAATCGGCGATTCCGTCATAAACCGCGTCGTCCGGGCTGAGATAGTCCGGGCGATGGTAGCCTTCGAGATAAAGCGGCTGTGCCATTTCCCGCAGCAGGACCCGACGTTCCGAATTCTGCGGCGGCTCGTTTGTGATCCTCTCATCCGGTTTCTCATGCGACGGAATCCGGCCAAAATATTTTTCAATAACCGGCATAGCCTCGCTAGCCTTCACGTCGCCCACCACGGTCAGAACCATGTTTGAAGGAATGTAATATTCATGGAAGAAATTCTCGGCGTCGGTCGCGGAGAACGAATTCAGGTCGGACATCCAGCCAATCGTCGGCCGATGGTACTGGCTGGCCTGGAATGCCGCCGTGGTGAATTGCTCCAACAGGCGCCCGATGGGATTGCTGTCGGTGCGCATGCGCCGTTCTTCAATCACCACATTGCGTTCTTTGTAGAACTCGCGCATGACCGGGTGCAGGAAGCGCGACGATTCCAGATAGGCCCACAACTCGAACCGGTTTGCAGGTAACGAATAGAAGTAATTGGTTTCATCGTAGTTGGTGGAGGCATTCAGATTTTCGCCGCCGTTGCGCTCGATGATTTCCGTAAACTGGTTGGGGATCACGTATTGATTGGCTTGTTTAATCGCGTCCTGCCATGCGGCTTCAAGTTGCTTGACTTTGGCATCGTCGCGGTCAATTCGCTTATCTCGTTCGCGGAGATAGGCAACGTAAGCTTGCTCCACTTTTTCAAGCGCGACCTTTTCAGACGCGTAATCTTTGGTGCCAATCGTTTCCGTGCCCTTGAATGCCATGTGCTCGAACATGTGTGCCAGGCCTGTTTTGTCTAAGGGGTCTTGCACGGATCCGGCGTCCACATGGGTATAGAACGAGAACACCGGCGCCTCCGGGCGCTCGCAGATAAGCACTGTTAGCCCGTTATCCAGCTTCTTAAGCGTGATCCGCTTTTCAAAGGAAGCAATATCCTGCGCAACCGCTGGAGGGAGGAGGCAAAACATACAAATTGTCATTCCGAGGAGCCAGGAGTGAAGAGGAATCCGCAGTTTTCGTAATGGGTCAGTTTGAAACTCCAGTTGGTGCGTCATCCCGAAGCCCCGAGTTTGCACCAGCGGGGCGAGGGATCTGGCGCGGAACGCCCGGGCAACCCCACGCGAGATCCTTCGCTCCACCTGAAAGACGGCTTCGCTCAGGATGACTGCCGCCAGGGGAAAATTCAAAGTGGTCCACCACTGCAATTTCGGCCCGCGATGCAAATTTCCCGATTGAAATCGAATATGTTTACCCATGGTTACCTCCCAAGAGATTGGGATGGATAGAAGTTTGAAATTACGTGGGCAAAGGGGACGTTGTCAAACTCCAATGCATCCAAGAGTTGCTTATGCAGAAGGGTTCCGGGTATACAAGTAGCGCACTCTCGATTCCACCCGATGCCGTTCGGCCTCCGCAAGGAAAGCGCGTGAGCAGCTCACAAACCATCGAAATCGAAGGCAAACACCTCAAGGTCACGAATCTTGAAAAAGTGCTTTACCCCGTCGCCGGATTCACTAAGGGCCAGGTAATCGACTATTACGCGCGCATCGCGCCAGTTCTGATCCCGCATCTCGCCGGACGTCCGCTGACGCTTAAACGATATCCCGAGGGTGTGGACAAGGAATTCTTTTTTGAGAAGAACACGACGAAATATCGGCCGGATTGGGTGAAGGTCGCGCCGATCTGGAGCGAAGGCAACAATCGCAATGTGAATTACGTTCTCGCCAACGATCTGGCGACGCTTATCTGGGTGTCGAACCTGGCTTCCATCGAACTGCACCCTTCGCTCTCGCTGGCGAAGAAAATCGAGTCGCCGACGCTGATCGCTTTTGATCTTGACCCCGGCCCTCCGGCCAACATCGTGCAATGTTTTCAGGTGGCATTCTGGCTGCGCGAGATCTTCGATCATTTTGGGTTGCAGAGCTTTCCCAAGACTTCCGGATCAAAGGGCCTGCAGATTTATGTACCGCTGAACACGCCCACGACTTACGACATCACGAAACCGTTCGCGCATGCATTGGCGCGCCTGCTGGAGAACGATCATAAAGATTTGGTCGTTTCCGATATGAAGAAGACCCTGCAG
>JAFAGX010000547.1 GCA_019237515.1 Acidobacteriaceae bacterium | reverse complement strand
GAATGCGGTTGTGGCAAGCCACGCACGACATCATGCGATGCTTTTCATGGTCAAATTCTGCGTGAGGAAACCATCGCGACGGGATGATGGCGGTCACCGAGGTTGGCAGCTTATCGCCTCCGCCTTCGGTCGATTCGTGACAAATGCGGCAGTTCTTGCTCCACAATAATTTTTCCGCCGCAGCGGTTCTTTCCTGCACCCACTCCGCTGGCGATTGCGTTCGAGTATTCGCGCGCAGAATATTGCGCTGGTCCGTCGTCTCACCGAGCGGCCGCAAGAAATTGCGCGGGCCCTGGTCTTCGTACGAAAGCGCGGAACTCGGGTCGTTCCTCAAGACTGATGGATGCTCTGTCACGTATTGCTTTAACTTTTCGATGATAAATGCATGCACAACCTCGGGCTTGTCGTGAGGCGCAGGGACCGCGATCAGGGGATCGAATTGTAGCACATGGCAGGCGGCGCACTGGTTCACATACTTGATCGCGGTCATGTAGGCGCCAGGACCAGCTTCGATGCTGCGACGCTTTCGTTCCTGATTGGCTGCCGCCCCAACCTCCACCGGTTGTTGACTCGCGGGCTGAATCGTTGCAACTGAATACGGCCAGCGCTCCTCAACGTTCAAAAGCCGATGGCAATCTTCACACTTCATCTGCACCGTTCCCGCTGGCCCGCGAAGTGTCGGCTGCAAATGAACGTAATGATTCAAATTGATGGTTCCGGGATCACGTCCAGCTCGTATCGCTGCGAACTCGGGGTGGTGGCTGTCAAATCCCGAAACATGCGGATTTAAATGCACCACGCCATCCTTCGCCTTCAGGTCACCGTGGCATTGTGCACAGCCGGTATCAGCCACGGCGGCCAAGCGCACTGCGCCCCGGTGCTCAACGTGGCAAGAAGCGCACGCCGGAACGAACGTTTGCTGCGGATTGTGGGCTGGTGCCGCGTGACAACCGATGCAAGTGCTATCTGCCACCGGCGCGGAAAATCCCGCCTTGCTCACATGACAAAGCGCGCAGCGATCTCCAAAGACAGCATGCGCTTCCGAGACGGGGCCACTGCTGTAGACCTTATTCTGTCCGCTTAGAGTCGCGCCCGCGATCCAGACGAGGGCGATCGCCGGCACGGACACCGACAGCCAGAATTTCCACTTACGCCATGGGTACGGCCGAGCGAAATATTGCAGGTCAATCCGCTTGGCGACAGTTTTGGCCGTGCGCACCCGGGACATGGTTAATACCTCAACGCAAAAACGGCATGAACCGCAGCCAGCAGCAGCAGGGCGTACGAGATCGGGATGTGCACAAACAGCCAGCCGTGCAGTACGTGATGCATTCGGCGTTGGCGATCAAGCCCGCGCTTCTCATCACAGAGGCTCTCGAGGTCGGCGAGTTTTGGCCAGAAGTTGCGGGGAAGCTGCACGCGCAACTGGCTGAACATGCCAGATGCCTGGCCTTTGTCCGCGAGCGCACAATGATGGCCGCCGCTATGAAGAAGAAACGGGCGTAGCTGCTGATCGAAAAAATCTGCCACGATCTGGCTCGTAAACTCGCTCGCGCCCAGGCCCGATGCAAACGTTAACCCGCCAACCGTTCCCGCCGAAGCCGCCATGGCTCGTTGTTTTTCCTCGGCAAAGCTGAGATCGCCTTCGAGCGCTGAGCGCAAGTCCGCGACGAGCTTCTCCGCTTCTTCCAACAGTTGTCCGCGAACTGAATCGATTTGCTCGTAAACGGTTTCGAGCTGGACGCGTTCCGTCAGCAGCCGTGGAAGAAAGTGTTGCAACACGGCGCCGAAAATGCCACTGATGATCACAACAATAAAAAGCACCATCAGCGCCCGGGTAAGCGAGCCCGCGCCCAGAGAAAACGCCGCATGAAATAGAATCAGCGGGAAGCTGAGCAGCCCCAGCCAGAGATGTCCGCGCATCCACGTGGTGGCGCGGCCCACCCGCACGATTGGGTACTTCTTCCTTAAACCGATCAGCCCGGCAAACAACATGAAGGCATACCCAATAATTCCGTACGTGAGTCCAACCGCACTTCCGCCCCGCGGCCCGCCAACCACCATGGCGCTGTACATCACGTACCCGATGGCGGCAACGGCCAGCCCAGCGCCGCTGAATATGAGCCACGGCCGATGGGTGCGGTCGATGAGCACTAACGTCCCCTGCTGCCAGCGTTGGATTGGGCTTGATCCTGGGTGACTCGCAACGCATCTCCGGCACTGACGCGCTCAGCAAAGAATTCGCGAGGATTGACGCGGTGTGCGGCATCGTGCGGGCATGCGTAAACACAACTGGGCTCACCCTGATCCAGACACAAGTTGCACGCGGTCGCTTTCGTCCGCACGGAGGCAATCTTCTTTCCGGGATTGGCCAGATCCTCGACCTGCACGTCGAACGGATGCATGTTGATGTTCCCGTAAGGGCAGTTGCTGGCGCAGAGGCCGCATCCGATGCACCAATCTTCAATGATGATCTCAAGACTGTTTCGGCGGCGGATGGATCCTACTGGGCAGCCCACCATGCAGAGTGGATCCTTGCAGTGCCGGCAGGAGGTCGCAACCAGATATTTGTCCCAACGCAGACCGTCGCGAATCAACCGGCTCACGCCATCGTGAGCATCAGCGCAGGCTCGCACACATTGATCGCAGCGCGTGCAGCGCTCGAGGTCGAGAATTAAAAGACTCTGCGCCTCCAGTAGACCTTGAGCGAGGAACGAATCCACGGGGATGTCCTGCACGGTTGTGACCCGGCCCCGGTTCTGCTCCTCACGCTGACGCGCCGCTTCCCGCAGAAGCCGATCGACTTCCGGAAAGCGCTTGGTCATCTCCTGGAATTCTGCGATTCGAATCTGAACCGCCTCAACGTGATCCATCGCGATACAGCTCGCGGTGCGGATGCCTTCGCCCAGAAGTGACATTTCGCCGAAAAATCCACCGCGCCCGATATAGCCGAGAACCAGATCCCCGCCGGGGTAGGCCTGT
>JAFAGX010000190.1 GCA_019237515.1 Acidobacteriaceae bacterium | reverse complement strand
CACCGCAGCCGTCTACGCTGCAGCATCCGGATCGCTTGGTGATCGATCTGCCGCAAACTGTCGTGCTCGAGCCGCGCCGTTTGTCCGTGTCAAGCCATGGCGTGAAAGCGGTGCGAGTGGCGCAGCTCTCAGAACATCCGCCGGTGGCCCGCGTCGTCGTGGATTTGACCTCTCCTCTCACGTTTCAATTGGTGTCTCAGGGCGATCGCCTGCTAGTCAAGCTTGCTGCTGAGCAATCGAAGAAGATCGATGCGCCTGCACCCGCCGTGCATCAGCCCACTCCGAAGTCTTCCTCGTTGTCCTTGGTTCCGGCGGCCGCTGCGGCTTCACTGACGCCGACCCGCACCACCGCGACACCTCCTGGAAATGGGGTCGGTTGTCTGGGCCGCATTGAACCAGAAGATGGTGTTCTGCAGGTCACCGGCGGTTACTTGGAGGGTCGGCCCCAGCGCGTCCGCGAGTTGAAAGTCAAGGAAAACGACTTTGTGCATGCCGGCCAGCTCTTGGCGGTTCTCGATGGCAAGGACCAGCTCGAAACAGCACTGCGGCTCGCTGAGGCGCGCGTTGAGCTCTCGCGTTCGCGGTTGGCCCAGGTAAACGCCGGCGCCAGTGCCTCCGAAATCGCCGCCCAGCAAGCCCAGGTCGAAGAAATCAAAGCGGACCTGCAGAATGCGCGCGCCGAATACAAGCGATATCAGGAACTCCGGCAGAACACTGACGTCTCCCCCGCAGAATTGGATGCCCGTAGCCTCGCGGTAAAAACAGCGGAACAGAAGCTGGCGCAAGCGCAGGAGCGTCTTAAGGCCATCTCCGAAGTGCGCCCCACGAATGTGGCAGTCGCCGAATCTGAGCTGCACGTCGCCGAAGCCGAGGCTGATCATGCCAGGGCCCAGCTTCGGACCGCTCTCGTCTCTTCACCGGTGAACGGACGGGTATTGGCGATTCACGCCTATCCGGGCGAAGAACTCGGTCCTCGCGGGCTGCTCGATCTCGGCAAGACCGACAGCATGTACGTGCGCGCCGAGGTCTATGAAGACGATATTGCCCGTGTGCATGTCGGGCAGCAGGCTTACATCACCAGTGACCTCTTCCCGGGCCAAATTTCCGGCGTGGTGGACACAGTCGGCAGCACCATCTCCAAGAACAATGTCCTCCCGCTCGATCCCGTTTCTTTTGCAGATGCTCGCGTATTTAACGTTCGCATCCGCCTGGATCATGCCAGCGATGTTGCCAACTTCATCCATGCGAAGGTAAATGTAGTCATACACCCATGAGTGCGCAAATCCCCTTAGCATGGCTGCAGCTTGTCCGTATGAAAGGCCGGTTGGTCGCAGCGGTGGCGGGCATCGCCTTTGCCGTCATTCTCGCTCTGGTCCAGATGGCGTTTCAGGACGCCCTGTACGTAAGCATTACGCAGCTGTACTCCCACTTTAACGCCGATCTTGTACTCATCAGTCCACGCTACCAGTGCATCATTGCTCCGGATGATTTTCCCGAGCGACGCCTCTATCAGGCGCTGGCAGTTGATGGCGTGCAATCGATTTCATCCGTGTACATGGACATGGCGCAATGGATCAACCCGGTCAACCACTACGAGCGCCAGATCTTTGTCGTCGGTTTCAAACCGGAGCCGGGAGTTCTGGACTTGCCCTCGGTAAACCAGAACCTCGCCGAAATTGCTGAACCTGACAAAATTTTGTTCGACGAGGGCTCGCGACCGGAATTTGGCCCTATCGGCAAGCTGTTTCGTCAGAATGGATCGATCACATCCGAACTTTCCCATCGCCACGTGCAGGTCGTTGGCCTGTTCCGAGTGGGCGCCAGCTTTGCGAACGATGGTAACGTCATCACCAGCGACACCAATTTTCTGCGCATTGCTCCTTACCGGCAGCTCGGCATCATCGACATCGGCCTAATCCGTGTTAAGCCCGGCACCGATGTCGAAGCCGCTCGGACTAAGCTCGCTAGTATGCTTCCGCGCGATGTCACTGTACTCACGAAGCAAGGTTTTCTCGATCGTGAAAAGAACTACTGGGCATCGAGCATGCCCATCGGTTTTGTCTTAGGAGTTTCCTTGATCATGGGTTTGGTCGTCGGCGTCGTCATCGTTTACCAGATTCTTTACAGCGACGTCTCTGAGCACCTCGCCGAATTTGCCACTCTGAAGGCCATCGGTTACTCCGACCGTCGTCTGTTCTGGATCGTGGTTCAGGAGTCGCTCATTTTGGCGGTGATGGGATTTTTTCCCGGCCTGCTCATGGCTTTAGGCGTATATCAGATTGCGCGCTCCGCCACCGTGCTCCCGATTCAGATGACTGGCGTTCGTCTCGTGGTCGTTTTTATCCTGACGCTTGTGATGTGCGGTATTTCCGGATGTCTAGCGGTGCGCAAATTGCGCTCCGCCGATCCGGCCGAGATTTTCTAAGCTGGAAGTATGGAACCGGTAATCGCTATCCGCGAAGTCAACCACTATTTTGGGTCGGGCGATTTGCGTCGCCAGATCCTCTTTGACGTTTCCACCGACATCTTACCCGGTGAAATCGTCATCCTGACAGGCCCCTCAGGCTCCGGCAAAACTACGCTGCTCACTTTGGCGGGTGCTCTGCGCTCCGTACAGGAAGGCAGTCTGCTGATCTTGGGTCGCGAACTTAGGGGCGCCAATAACCTTGAACTCGTGAGCATACGCTCCAATATCGGTTTTATTTTTCAGGCGCACAATCTCCTCGACGCGCTTACCGCTCGTCAGAATGTGCAGATGTCGCTGGCTCTGAGTCCGGAATTGTCAGAGGACGTAGCGCGCACGCGTTGCGGTGCGATGCTGGAGTCTGTGGGGCTGGGGCACCGCATCGAGGCTTATCCTTCACAACTCTCGGGAGGTCAGCGGCAGCGTGTCGCAGTGGCCCGTGCTCTGGTCCATCAGCCCAAAATCATTCTTGCCGACGAACCCACGGCCGCCCTTGATCGCAAAACCGGCCGGGAAATCGTGGAGTTGCTGCACCGCCTGGCCAAGCATCAGGGCTGCGCCATTCTCATGGTGACCCATGACAACCGTATTCTCGACATCGCGGACCGCGTGTTGACTCTCGAGGACGGTCGCATCACGTCGTTTGTCGCCGGTGTCGCCGCCAACACGGGCCGCATGCTTTCTACGTTCGCTCAGTTGCAACGCAAGGGAGAGTTGCAGCGCCATGTCAGCGGGATGTCCAGCCGCCAGTTCCTCGATGTACTCGATCACATGACCTCAGAATTCGATCAGTTTCTGCAGATCGTGGATCTCGGGAACCAGCAAGCCGTGCAAGCCCTTTTCGACAACATGTTGGAAGCCGTAGTTATGAAAATCCGGCAACTGCTCGAAGCCGAGCGCGGCACGCTCTTCCTGGTGGATCAAGAGCGGGGCAAACTGTGGTCCAAGCTGGCGGAGACTGATGGAGCGGAGCCTCTCAAGATCGAGATACCTATTGGCGCTGGAATCGCCGGCTACGTCGCCCGCACCGGACAGACGCTTAATATCGCCGATCCCTACAAACACCCCGACTTCGACCCTGAGATAGACCAGCGGACTTCCTACAGGACGAAGAGCATTCTATGTATGCCGATTTTCGACCGCCAGAGGAATGTATTTGCGGTCGCCGAGTTGCTCAACAAGCTTAACGGCCAGCCATTTGCTGCCGCCGACGAACAGGCATTTCGAGAGCTTGCCCCTCCTCTGGGGCTAATCCTCGAAAGCTGCCTGCGGATGACCCAGGAGCGCGCCAGCGCAGCCGCCTGAACCCCTTCTCAGGCCACGTTACGCAGCACCAGCGCCGAATTCTTGCTCCCGAATGCGATGCAATTACACACGGCCCATTCCGGCTGCATGCGGCGGCCACACTCCGGAATGTAATCCAAATCGCACTCTGGATCGGGACTCTCCAAATTGAGGGTGGGAGGCAGCACGCCGTCCCGCATCGCCAAAAGCGTGCACGCTACGCCCGCAGCGCCGCAAGCGCCTTGAGGGTGCCCGATGTGGCTTTTCACGGACGATCCCGCCAGCCGGTAGGCGTGACCGTTAAATGCAAGTTTTATGGCACGCGTTTCGATTCGGTCGTTCAGTTCGGTGGAAGTTCCGTGATAGTTGACGTATTCCACCGCCGAGGGACTGGTTCCGGCATCTTCAATCGCCATCTGGATCGTACGCGCGGGTTCCTCACCACACTCCTGCAAGCGGACCCGGTGATAAGCCTCGCAAGTGGAAGCGTATCCTGCTACTTCGCCGTAAATTCGCGCACCCCTCGCCTTGGCATGTTCCATATCTTCCAGCACGAAAAACCACGCCCCCTCGCCGAGCACAAATCCGTCCCGGTCACGAGAAAACGGGCGTGATCCCCGTTCCGGCTGATCGTTCCACCGCGTCGTGAGGATTCGCATCAGCAGAAATCCGCGAATGATGAGCGGAGCAATGGGAGCGTCCACCCCTCCCACTACCATGTAGTCGAGATTGCCCGATTGCATATGTTGGCAGGCATACCCAATGGCATCGGTCGATGATGTGCAACCCGTCGAGACCACGTGGCTGAGTCCCCGAAATCCAAAATACATTGAGAACTCGCTCGCCAGGGTTCCGATGGTGGAGGTGGGAATCACATACACGCTGCACTGCTTGATCTTGCCCTCGTAGTACAGGCGGTATTGCTCCTCGGTAAAATCCTGGCTGCCTCCGCCTGAACCGGTCATTACTCCGACGCGCCGCAGTTGGTCGATCTTCATGGACTGATAATCGATTCCAGCATCTTCCAGCGCCTCTTTGATCGCCGCCCGCCCCAGCGGCACCGCCCGCGATACGTGTTGGCGGTTCAGCGGGTCCACATATTGCTCTTCCGGGAAATCCAACACTTCTCCCGCAATCTGTACTTTGAAGCCATCGGGATTGAAGCGGGATATGCGGTGCACCCCGCTAATGCCGCGCCGGGTTGCGCTCCAGAACGCTTCCCGGCCGATGCCGTTAGGACTGACAGCTCCAATTCCAGTAATTACGACGCGACGTTTCATAGAATTCGAAACAGTATAGCTGCTGTACTTGATTTGCGTTGCTTTATCAAATGAAGTAGGCCGTGCGCCAGCAACACTAGAACGAGGGTGTAGGACCCTGGAGCGGGCACATTATACTCAACGGGTCACCGATTGCCAAGCAGTCTCGGCGGTACAGGGCTCAGTTAAACTCCCATTTAGTGCGTCATCCCGAAGCCCCGCGTTTTTACCAGCGGGGCGAGGGATCTGGCGGGGAGCTCTGGGCAACCCACGCGAGATCCTTCGCTCCGCCTGATAGGCGGCTTCGCTCAGGATGACTGCCGCTGGGCGAGAATTCGAATTGAGCCACTACCCGGCTGGACACGAGTGCGTTTCAATTCTTACGCCTGCATCCCCTCCGGCGACATCGCGGAACTCCGCCAAAACTGCTGGCATCGATGCGGCCCGATGGGATAAGCTCTGCATGCGCCCCGCACGCAGCCCTCCAACCCCGTTGCGGGTGCGGCCGAAGGCGGACTACATCATGGACTCTGAAGTGACGACCAAGGTTCTGGAGATTGTGGCCTCTGTCAAACGTGTGGACCCGAGTACCATTTCTCCAGATGCTGCGTTCGAGGAACTGGGAATTGATTCCCTCGACCGGCTCAATATCCTTTTCGAACTGGAAAATACCTTCAATATCGATGTACCCGACGACGAAGCTCGGTCAGTTGTCACTGTAAAAGACATGATCGAGCGTCTGGAATCGTACTTGCAGCGGCGAACCGCACAGGGAGCCTAGCCGCGAGAATGTCTCGCGTCGTTATTACCGGCTTGGGTGTCGTCTGCGCGTTGGGCAAAAACGTCAGCGAATTCCGCGAACGCTTATTTGCCGGCAGCTCCGCCATTACTCCGATCACCGGCGTGGATACTTCTTCCCTGCGCTTCCACCAGGGCGCCGAGATTCAGGACTTCAACCCGGCCGAATATTTCGACAATGCGCAGCGCGAATTACTCGATCGGTTCGCGCAATTCGCTGTCCTGCCCGCCCGTCAGGCAATCGCCGATGCCGGCATCACCATCACCCCAGAACTTGCACCCCGAACCGCGGTGATCTTAGGCACCTCGATGGGCGGCAAATGCACCGAAGACGCTTGTTATCACGATATCTATTTCGATCGCCGCAGCCGTCTGCACCCGCTTACCATTCCTCGTAGCATGACGAATGCCGGTGCGAGCAACATCTGTATGGACTTTGGAATCACCGGCCCGGCAATGGCCATCAGCACCGCGTGTTCGTCCGCCAACCACGCGATGGGGATGGCTTTCGCCATGGTGCGCTCCGGCCAGGTCGACGTGGCCATCACCGGGGGCAGCGAAGCCCCGTTCAGCTACGGTGTGCTGAAGGCCTGGGAGGCCATGCGGGTTGTCTCGACTGATACCTGCCGCCCGTTCTCCAAAGACCGTTCCGGCCTCATTCTGGGCGAAGGTGGCGGCGTTCTGGTATTGGAGCCTCTGGAGCGCGCCCGCGAGCGCGGTGCCCATGTGTACGGCGAGATCATCGGGTTTGGCATGTCCTCTGACGCCCAGCACATTACTCGGCCCTGCCTGGCTGGTCCCGCCCAGGCCATGAAAAGTGCCCTCGCTGATGCGGCGATTGAGCCTGCTGCCGTGGGATACATCAATGCCCACGGCACCGGAACCGAGACCAACGATCGGGTCGAGTCCCAGGCCATTCGCAGCATCTTCGGCAGTCATGCCGACCATGTTCTGGTCAGCTCGACCAAGTCGATGCACGGTCACGCGCTCGGGGCGGCAGGTGCAATTGAAGGTATTGCCACTGTCCTCGCCTTGCGCGAACGCATGATTCCCCCAACTGCAAACTTCAGCTCGTCCGACCCCGAATGTAACCTCAACCTGGTGGTCAATAAGTCCCAATCCGCTCAGGTACAGTGCGCCCTCTCCAATTCCTTCGCTTTTGGCGGCTTGAACGCCGTTCTGGCGTTCCGTGCTCCCGCCAGCTCTTGATTTCTTTAGAAAACTCTGACTTGTAGTTCGATTGTCCAATTGTCTGTATACTGCCGGGCGGGGTGATCAACCATATGCACGTGTCGGAAGCGGGGTTCCGGCAACTCGCATCGCCCGGCTTCCTTGGCGAGCAACACTTTCCTGCGCTTGGCCGCAACATCAGGGTGCTGATGGTTTGGCCGCGCATTCCCAAATCATTTTGGGCTACAGCCGAAATTCTTCCTATAAGCGCTTTGACGCCTCCGTTGGGTCTCATCACGGTGGCCGCTTTATGCCCCGCGTCTTGGACCATACGGCTCATCGACGAAACTGTCGAAGAGATAACCGATGCTGACATCCACGATTCCGACCTTGTCATGGTCAGCGGCATGTACGTCCAAAGAAGCGGGATGGAAAGGATCCTCGCACGGGCTCGCGCGTTGGGTAAGCGCACCATGATAGGCGGCCCGTTCGCCAGTAGCGACCCCGATGCCGTGCTACCGCTGGCGGATCACGTGGTAGTAGGTGAACCTGACGCAGAGTTCCACCGTATCGCAGCCGCGCTCGAAGAGGGGACTGCGGCACGGCTTTACGTAATCAAGGACAAACCCGATGTGACCTGTACACCTGTGCCCCGATTCGATTTACTGAAAATGAATGCTTACGCGAATATGCCGGTACAGTTTTCGCGCGGGTGCCCCTTCGAATGCGAGTTTTGCGACATTATCACGATCTATGGAAGAAGGCCTCGCACCAAGGCTCCTGCGCAGCTTCTTCGTGAACTCGATCTCTTATACGAGTTGGGATGGCAGAGACCTGTTTTCCTGGTCGACGATAATTTCATCGGCAATCACAAATTGGCGCTGAACCTGACTCGTGAGATGGGGGAGTGGTCGCGAGCGCACAACTACCCGTTCGTCTTCCTGACCGAAGCTTCTGCTGACCTGGCACAGCGACCGTTATTGCTGCAGTCGATGGTCGAGGCCAACTTCTTCGCGGTATTCCTCGGTCTTGAAACGCCTTCCGCCGACGCGCTGAAGGAAACTAGAAAATTTCAGAACTTGCGTGCTGATCCGATCGCGACGGTCCGTCTCATCCAGGAAAACGGTCTTTGGGTGTTGGGAGGTTTCATCGTCGGTTTCGATTCCGACACCACCGACATTTTTGAGCAGCAACGCGAGTTCATTGAACGCGCGGCCATCCCCTGGGCCATGCTGGGATTTCTACAGGCGATGCCCCTAACCGCCTTGCACCAGCGCCTACGCAAGGAGGGTCGGCTCACAGAAGCGGAGCCGACCGGCAATAACTTCGCTCCGCCCAATTTCCGCACCGTTCTGCCCCGCGCGATTTTGGTCAAAGGCGTCGCCGATACGCTGCAGTCCATTTACTCCCCTGCTGAGTTCTATCGCCGCTGCCTTCGTTCCCTGGAGTACTGGGGAACGCGTGAGACGCAGAAACCACCCCGTCCCAGACTGGGGGAAGCCATCGTTATCGCATTTCGCTGCCTTTGGTACCAGGGACTGAAATCCAATTACCGCAAGGAATGGTGGAACTTCCTGTTCACCATCCTGCGGCGCTGGCGGTCGGTGCCTATGAAGCTGTGGTGGGGAGGTGTACTGCTGGCTTCCGCCGATCACTTTTGTCGGTACGCCGCCCAAGTAGTGGCACAGCTTAATCGCGAAGCACAGAACCAGGTTACCGACGCTTCACAAACGACGTCTGAATCCGCAATTTGCGCCTGAAAAATGATGGCCTGGAAACTGTGTAGGGGCTTTCCTACGCAAGGTGTGCTTGGCCCCCACGTGGCGCAAGATGGCGTTCTCCTGAGACGGGTGTTGAGATTAGACTGGCTCGCACAGCGTTCGTCGGCGGGCAGGTCTCGGGGGGAGGGCTGTCCGCCGTTTGTCATCTACTAAGGGATTCATCCATAGTTGCAAGGCGTGAGAGACCCTGTATTATCAGTGCCAATGAGTAAAACCGGATTCAATTACCGTGTTTTGGTCGTTGATGACGACGAATCGGTGCTGGAGTTGTCTTCGTTGGTTTTGGCGAACCACGGCTATGAGGTTAGAAAGGCGAAAGACGGTTTTCAGGCGTTGTTAGAACTTCGCCGCTCTATGCCGGATGTCATCATCTCGGATTTGAGAATGCCCAACATGAGCGGCTTTGAACTACTTTCCGTGACTCGCCGACGTTTCCCGCATATTCCCGTCATCGCGATCTCGGGCGAGTACGTGGCCGGTTCTCCGCCTGGCCTAATCGCTGATGCCTTTTTCGTGAAGGGGCAGTATAGCCCGGAGGAACTGTTTCAGAGAATAGCGGAACTTATCGATCAGTCACCTATCCGGCCAAATTCAAGTAAACCAGACCGTGCACCAGTTTGGGTGCCCTGCAATGACCAAGGCTATTTCGTTGTGACCTGCACTGATTGTCTGCGTTCGTTCTCAGTTCCGGAGGAACTCAACGAGCAATCCGAGATGCGGGAGACGATCTGTATTTTCTGTGGAACTCCCGTTCGTTACTTGGCAGACCAACACGCAATGAAGAAACATCGAAAGGTCGGTTGATCATAATGACGCTCTTGCTCGGAGCCAGTCAGAGCGATTGTCGTCCTTCACAGGCTCTGGGAATTGAATCGCTGGTACAGACGATGACACTAGCGACACTGGCTCGGGTGCCCTCATCGCTCGCCCCGTCGTTGCTGCCACCCTGCAAGCATCCTCACGCTTCAAGTTCCAAAGAGTGATGTCGAACTCGGTCGGAGCGGCTGCGCATGCAGCGTCATCGTGATTTTTCGGCGCGGCCGCAAACTGATCCGGGGCTCGGTACCGATCGGCGGACCGGGAACGACATCGAGCCGCCAACGCTGTGCAATGGTCGCCAGCACTAGCTCCGCTTCCATACTGGCAAAGCGCTTGCCCAGGCAAAGTCGTGGCCCTCCTCCGAACGGAAAATAAGAAAACGGATGACGGTTTTGCGAGCGGTCGCGCGAAAAACGTTCCGGGTCGAATCCTTCCGGGTTCTCCCACGAAGCTGCCCGGCGGTGAGCCGCATAAGGGCTCATTATGAGCACTGTCTTTGCCGGGATGTGATAACCACCAATGTTGTCGTCTGCAATGGCTGTCCGTGCAAT
>JAFAGX010000384.1 GCA_019237515.1 Acidobacteriaceae bacterium | reverse complement strand
TCAAATCAAGCAAGAAGTTGTAAAACACGGGGAGGCTTGGCTTCGCCAGCCATGCAAGCTGCGAGCGGTCCGAAACAACAAGCAGACAAAACGCCAATGGAGAGATAAGCAGGTGAATCGCTACCAGGCTTCCCCAAAAACCGTTTCGATCGATCTTGCCCTTCAGCCAAAATAGCGGAATCCATTGCGAAAGCAGTACTAAATATCCGAAAACCTGTGCATACACCATTAATGTGCTCATGACAACATAGCCGATCCAGTCCATGGTTGACGGCCCACGCAACGCACGCAGGAAAAACAGGGTGGACAGAACCGCTAACAATACGAGCAGGCTGTACCCGCGCGCTTCCTGCGAATAGCGAATATGAAAAGCTTGGCAGCAGAGCAGCAGCGCCGCCAATCTTCCAGTTCTGGGGCCAAAGAGATTTTTTCCTAGTATGTAGGTCGCGAGGACCGTGGCCACGCCAGTGAGTACTGAAAAAGAACGCACCGCAAACTCGCCAGTTCCGAAAAGAGCCCAGGCACGAAGGAGAAGGTAGTAAAGCGCCATATTCGCTTGGCGGTGAATGAGGGAACCGATGAAGTCATGCCAATTCAAGTGTGCAAGAATCACGCTTTCGGCTTCATCGAGCCAAAAGCTCTTAGTTTGTAACCGGAAAAGCCTCAGAGCGGTTGCTAGGGCAATCACGACAACAAGCCAAATTGTGGACTTATCCCGAGTCTCACCGTCTCCGAACGGTTCGTGCGCGCTTCGTTTCACGTGTGGAAGAGAATAAACCAGCTTGCCGCAATTTGGCGGCAACAATCCGGCGTGCCGCAAGCGGCGCTCGATATCTTTTAGGAAATTGACATCCCTCTCACCACAATCAAGAATCAGTTCATGCCGTTGATCCCGCTCTGGGCAGCGAGATGGTCGATTCAAATCATTGAGGCAGTCGTTGTTCTGGCTACAGTTGGCTTCATCTTGTTTCAGCGGCGTGCCTCGGTAGCGCCGAACATCCTCCAGTTCCAGGGACGATTCAAAAGCCTGGCGCGCAGAAAGACTGTCTCTGTTGCTCTTGTAGGAATACTGGTGATCGCAGTTCGAGTCCTTCTGGTTTCTGTGCTGGGAATTCCGACGCCCTCAACGCATGATGAATTCAGCTATCTCCTGGCGGCAGACACCTTTGCCCACGGACGCTGGACAAATCCCCCTCACCCCATGTGGGAGCATTTCGAGACGTTTCATGTCATTCAACATCCCACGTACATGTCCATGTATCCACCGGGTCAGGGTGCAGCCTTGGCGATTGGGGAACTGCTTGGACATCCTTGGATCGGTCAACTCCTCGTCACCGCCGCGATGTGCTCCGCACTGTGCTGGATGCTGCAAGCTTGGCTGCCTCCGGCGTGGGCTTTGCTAGGGGGCTTGCTTGCTGTTCTTCGCCTCGGGATTTTCAGCTACTGGATGAACACTTATTGGGGCGGGGCATTCGCTGCCTTGGGAGGAGCGCTGGTTTTTGGAGCGCTGCCGCGAATAAAGCGCTACTCACGTATGCAAGATGCGCTCCTGATGGCATCAGGTTTGGTTATATTGGCCAATACTCGCCCCTACGAGGGCTTGATCTTCAGTCTGCCAGTCGCTGCATCTTTGTTGGCCTGGTTAACGAAACCGGAGCGGCCACAGTTCTCGCTGGTTCTTGGGCGGGTGCTCATTCCAATGTTGGTTATTTTGGCTATCGGCGCCGCGGTCATGGGATATTACGACCACCGCACGACCGGAAGTGCGCTCCTCATGCCGCAGCGGCTCAATCGGCTTACTTACTCCCAAGCAAAATACTTCTTTTGGCAGAAGCCGCAGCCACCCCCGCTGTACCATCACCAAGTCATGCAGTCGTTTTACCAGCATGAGTTTGACTATTTCGAACAGGGACGCACAGTGACAGGGTTCTTCCGCCACGCGGCAAAGAAAATTCAGTTGTTGTGGATGTTCTTCTTAGGTCCAGTGCTGACAATTCCGCTGCTGGCATTCCCCTGGATTATCGGCGACCGTCGATTGCGCTTCCCTCTCATTGCAGGCGCTGTGTTTGTGGTGGGGCTTGCGGTTGAGACTTGGGTTTATCCGCACTATTTTGCTCCAGCGACAGGCATCCTATACCTGCTATTGCTGCAATGCATGCGTCATTTGCGATTTTGGCGAAGACGCGGCAAGGCAACTGGGGCCTCACTGGTGCAAGCCATTCCAGCAATCTGTATTGCGATGGTGGTTCTGCGCGTGGCTGCTCTTCTGGTACATGTGCAAATCGAGCAGGCCTGGCCGAAGGGCAACCAGGCTCGGGCGCAAATCGAGCGCAGCCTTGAGCATTCTCCAGGGCTACATTTGGTGCTGGTTCGTTATTCCTCAGCCCATAATCCGGATCAGGAATGGGTCTACAACGCCGCGGACATTGATGAGTCGAAAGTAGTCTGGGCGCGCGACATGGGCGACTCGGATAACCGCGAACTGCTGAACTATTATCGAAACCGCCACATCTGGCTGCTGGCGCCAGACAAAGCTCCTCTGACCCTCGGCACTGTTGCATCGCCGGTACACAACTGAAGGGGCCCCAGGAAGCGCCTTGGCCAGATGTTTGTCATTGCGTGATTGAGCTTGCAACGGCGGAAAAAACGTTGTTCGCGTTCCCGCCGATCAGTCGTACCGTCGCCACTACAATCACGAGAATCACTGCAAGCATTACCGCGTATTCAGCTATGTCCTGAGCATCGTCCTCCGACCAAAGCGAGCGCAGTCGCATCAACATACATCACCTCCTCCAGAGTAGTACGCAATGGGATTAAGGCAGGATGTGATAAGGCCGGATATATAAGCGCGAGTGCCAGCTCGATTTGGTCTTCTGTAAAACATATGGAGCGGAAGCACGCTCACTCCTATCTTCTTCTATTGCGCCCAAACAAAACGCTTCCATGTGTCGGGAACTAGGCCGCGACGCAAAACATAATATTCGTTAACCGGTCGGTCATCCGAAAGTGCGGGTGCAGTCGGATCCAGCGCGATGAGCTTTTGGATAGGAATCGCTGCACCCAACACAGATTCGAATTCAGCTTCGGCGCTCGTTTCGGGCCCCCACTCTATCAGATCCGCCACCGCTTGTCTTGGCATGTGCCGCACCACATTACTGGAATTGAGCCCCTGAATCGGCACTTCACTTGCCAAAAAATGAAAGCCCCAGCCAGCTACAGAGTGAAACACAAGTACGGTTTTAAAGGATTCCGCCAGGGCACGCGCAACCGCCGAAAGTTCAACCGGGTCTCCGTCGGGTATCCATTGTTGAAGAATGCCATCGGACCGCAATCTGCGTTTCGCAACCGAATAAAATTCTTTGGAGTACAACAGGCTTGACGCTGCCGCCTCGACCGGAGGAGGCGGATCGATCACAATGACGTCATATTGTTGTGCCACACGCTCCAGATAACGACGACCATCATCTATGACTACATGGGAGAGCGGAGAGCGCATGATCTGCGGCCCATCGGGATGGTAGTACCAAAACATTCGCGGGACACTGGGGACAAGTTCGACCGCGGTAACAGAGATGTTCCAAGACATCATGGATCGGTAGGTAGTTCCCATTCCGAAGCAGATTACCAGCGCATCCTTGGGCACGTGCTGAAGCAGAGCCAATGGCAAATGGGCCATCATTTTGGTAATCGGTGTCATCATCGTGATACCGACCCCATTTACGAGGAGTTGTTTTTGCATGCCTTCGCCACGCGCAATTATGGTGGCTGTGTGATCTCGGAGCACATAGCTTTTGGGGAATCCCTTTGTTTGTTCGAAGTCGCGGCCGTTCAGAATTAAGACCGCAGCCGCTACCAGCAGAGCGGCTACTGTTACCAGGCGGGGTTTTGAGGTCATAGCAGAGCGCGGCTGGTTGCTTGATCGTAGGACTAGGTACATTGCGTAGGCGAACCATGGGAACGCAAAAATGGATACCGCCCAGCGCTCGCTGCTTTTTGGCAACAGCAAAAAACCGGCGACGAGAGGGCCCACGATGCACCCAACAACATTCACCGCGTAGGCTTTCCCCGCCTTGCCAGGATCGCCGCTTGAATATTTATCTATCAGCATCGGCGTCACGAAACCTACAAGGCCGGTAAAGGGCGCGATTCCCAGCAATATGCGCGTGTAGTTCGACAATTCAAAATCAGGATTTGCGGCGACCGGCGCGAGCAATGCCGATAACGCGAGCAACATCCAGACGAGCGGCGTATTCAGTTCCCGATTCGCACTCCAGTAACGGTAACTGCGGGATCCGATAAAGGTTGCTCCCAAATAAACCAGCAAAATTGATGCGAACGCATACACGACGGTCCCAACATATGGAGTGAATTGCCGAATCCAGATCACCTCTAGCCCCATGCTGGTTAGGCCAGTCAAGAACAGCAACACGAGGATCGCAGTGTTGGCATTGGCGGGGAATACACTTCGTGCGGAAACGGGTCCTGATGGATTATCTTGGCCGTGAGAGAAACGCGAGTGCGTGCTTATCGCGAGCGAAGCCAGGAACAAGCTGAAATTCAAAACAGCCGCAATTTTCAGGCTTTCATGAAATCCAAACAACTCAATGAGCCAAAGAGGCACAAAGGTCCCGACGACTGCTCCGGCAACATTCGCTACGTACAAAAAGCTAAAAGATCGATGCTCTTCTTCAGGAAAACCGCTGCGAATCGCTTGCATACCGATGGGAATTGTCGCCCCCATCAATGCACACCAAGGAACGATGGTCAGAGCAATCCAAGTACCCGACGCAACGTAGTATCCGATGGAGGACGAAAAGCCGAGTTTTTCGAGCAACGTGCGGCCAGCGAGCAGTTCGTAAGGTGCAGCTATAGCAGAAAACCCAATCAGCAATTCCGTAAATGCGTAGAGTCGCAGCACGGGTATTCTCATTCGCCCCGGATTTTCTACGATCAATTTTCCGCTTATCCAGGACCCAAGGCCGAGACCGGCCATAAACGCTGAAAGTACAATCGATACGAGTGCGGTATTCACTCCAAACGCAGCCATGGCAAGTCGAAGCCAAATCAGCTCGTACAAAATACTGCAGAATCCAGAGATGAAGAAGAACGCAAAAAACCAAGCCACGAATTGGCTCCAATCTACGAGTTTTTGGGGGTTAGATTATCATCGCGTCGGCCACACATGGCGGCGTGCGTAAATTGTCCCAGCGAGCCCCAGGTTCTCACGCGGAGACGTGACGCAAGTCACTGATTTGCTCATCGCAGAAGTTTATTGTGTGCCTACTGCCAGTCTCCCCCGGTTCGGTGTGGCACGAACCAACGCACTCCGTTCCACTGACATGCGCGAATCGTAAATGAAGGGCGTAGTTTGCTGCGCAGCTTCTCAAGAAGCATGCAATATGAGTAAAAAGCAGCAGAAACCGCTGAGACTTGATTTCCGCGAGCTTCGCTTCAGTTCCCCCGGGTTCTACAAACGTTTTTTGCGTCGCGGCTACACGCAGTTTCGATTCCCCCTCTTCAACTCTAACAAGGAACGGCAGAACGAAGACGCGCTGAGCCTCTAAGCCTCGCGGGACGTTCTAGTCAAAACGCAGTCAGAACCAGACACTACCAGGAAAAGGAGAGTGTAACTGGCATGGCAGAGCTATGTTCTGCACTCGCGGCTAAGGGAACCGACAACGATTCGCAAGTTGTTACTATTCCCAATCCGTCCCAATGGTATGCAATCTACACGCGCTTTCGCTATGAGAAGCAGGTCGCCGCGATGTTGGAGTATCGCGGAGTAGAACATTACTTGCCACTGTATGAAGCGGTGCATCGCTGGAAGGACCGCAATGCCCGCGTGCAACTTCCCTTATTCCCTTCTTACGTTTTCGTATACCTGAATTTGCAGGATCGAATGCGTGCGTTAACGATTCCAGGTGTAATCCGGGTCGTGGGCAGTCCGCGGCCTGAGCCGCTGGCGTTTGAGGAAGTCGAAGCCATAAGGAACTATCTTTCGTGTCAGCTTCCAGTGGAACCTTATCCATATCTTGTCAAAGGCACCTGCGTGCGAATCGTGGGTGGGCCGTTAACGGGCATGCAGGGCGCAGTTTTACGGCGCAAGTCCACCTGCCGCATGGTGATCAGCCTCGACCTGATCCAGCGATCGATAATCGTCGAAGTGGCCGCATCGGACTTGGAAACCACCAGCATTCCGGCGCAAGCTGCCGCGGCATGAACATCAACTCCTAGCCTGACAACTCTCTTGAAGGTGCTTCTATGAGTAAACATTTTGAACTGCTGCAACAGTTAGATCCCGACCTGGAAATTTTTGCCCCTGAGTCTCGCCCCGCGGGTAAGCGGCCACTAGTCGCGATCAGCGCTCCGACCATTCCATCGATAGAAACGGAATGGCTCCGCGCATGGCGCACCTTGCAGCGGCAATGGTCGGCGGTCGCCATTTTCGCAGCCTCGGTGATGGCTGCAGTGTTGCTGGTGACCGTTCTCAGCAAGCCTCTGTATGAGCCTACAGCGCGGGTGGAAATCGATCCGCCGGGTGCGGAGTTATTCAACCTGGAGGGACGAGAGGGGAGCGAAACCTCTCCCGAGTACCTGGAAACTCAGGCGCGCAACATGCAAAGCCCTGAGCTGCTGGTGAGTGTGATACGGCATTTACACCTGGACCAGAATCCTGAGTTCACGAATAAAGGGTTCGCGTCCCGCGCACTGAACGGAACGTTGTCGCTGGTCGACCGTGTACCGGTTTGGCTGTGGGGACGTAAGAATTACGAGTCGAAGCCACAACTTCCTTCAGGACTGCAGGTGCTCAGTGCGAATGAAAGCTCAACCTTAAGCACGCTGCAGTCGCAACTCACGGTCAAGCGTGATACGGCCAGCCACTTGGTGAATATCAGTTTCAGCAGCCATGACCCGGTGCTATCCGCACAGATCACCAACACGTTGCTGCATTCATTCATTGACCGCAGTTATCAAATCCGGCACGAAGCGATCATGCAATCGACCGAATGGTTATCGCGGCAGCTTGATGACATTCGATCCCGTATGGAGCAATCAAATCGTGCTTTGGCCGAGTTTCAGAGCATGAGCGGCATAGCGGACGTAGACCAGAACAAGAACACCTTCTCCGAGCAGATGGACGAACTGAGCCGGCAGAAAACGCAGGCGCAAGCCGAGCGGATTCAACTCGAATCGTTCCTGCATAAAGCGGGGGGTGGAGACCTCGAGAACCTGCCCCAGGTGCAGAACAGCTTGGTCATTCAGCAACTAAATCAAAAACTAGGGGAGACGCGAGCCGAACTGGCGCAAACTCTGGCCATCTATGGCGATCAGCATCCGAATGCGATCCGCTTACAAAATCAGGTCGACGAATTGCAATCACAGCTACGATTGCAACGCAATGCGATCCTCGGTCAGATGCAGACCAGTTACGCGGCAGCGCTCACTCGCGAACATATGATCGATTCGCAGATGCGGGGCACCGCAAAAGAACTGGGACAAATGGCGCAATACGCTGCCCTCCGAAAAGATGCGCAGGTAAACGCCGATCTTTACAACGCACTTTACGCCCGAATTAAAGAAGCCGGCATCACGGCGGCTTCAAAGTCCAGCAATGTTCGGATCGTAGATCAGGCGCCTGTTTTAACCAGCCCAACCAGTCCGCGTCCGCTAATGAACTTGGGTATCGGGCTGATTGTCGCAGTGATCGGCGGCATCATTCTGGTTTTTGGGCGGGAGGCGCTGGACACACGGGTACGAACTGCTGAGGATGTGTTGCGCTCGACGGGAATCACCACCGTCGCAATGATGCCGATTGCAAATGGTAATGGGCACGCTGGCCTGCTCGCGCCCCTGCTAAGGAGGAACGGAACAGTGCAAGAGCCGCCGAAGTTTCTGCTGGAGCAACCGAACTCCGAGCAATCGGAAGCGATTCGCGGTCTGCACACTGCGGTCATGCTTTCGAATCCGAACCGTCCTCCGCATTTGTTATTGGTGGCATCGTCGCTGCCCGGCGAAGGCAAAACAACAGTGGCAATTAACCTGGCTATTGCTCTGGCCCAACAAGGAAAAACTTGCATTCTGGATGCCGACCTACGGCGCTCCAGCATTGCCAAAGCCTTCGGGTTGAACGGTCACCCCGGCCTGGGCGAATTCCTGAAAGAAACGGTGAGTCTGGATTCGGTTCTTGGGCCCGCCAATGGCATTCCCGGGTTAACCGTCATCCCTGCCGGACCAGCCGACAAAGACCCAGGAAAATTGGTGAACTCCGAGTCCATGCGGAAATTGTTGCGCATGCTGCGTGAGAGATTTGAGTTCGTGGTAGTGGATTCGCCGCCAATCCTTCCATATGCAGATGGACGGGCGCTTGCTCCGTTCGTTGACGGAGTTGTATTTGTAGGACGCGCAGATGTGGTCACGCGTGATGCGATGGCGCGCTCCATCGAACTCTTACACGACGTGCACAGCGCACCGGTGCTGGAAATCGTTTTGAACGGCGCTGATGCGCATCGAGAGCCCTATGGCTACGGCTACGGGTATAAATACGGCAATCAAGAGAAACGAGCTTCATAACTGAATAACCCGGCTTGCCAGTTCTCCCAAAAAGATCACAACAGGAGCCATTATGGTCACAGTTGCACTTTCTTCACCCGTGGAAAAAAGCAAACCCAAGCCCATCGCACCTCTTTTTCCTTTTCTGGACTTGCAGGCGCAATTCGAAAGCATACGGGACGAGGTAATGGACGCGATCACAAGGACAATGCAGAGTGCGCGATTCATCCTCGGGCCGGACGTGCAAAAACTGGAGGAGGCAATCGCCGATTACGTCGGCTGCAAATTTGCGATTGCATGCGCCTCCGGATCCGATGCGTTGCTGCTGGCGCTCATGGCGGTGGGGGTGGGCCCAGGTGACCAGGTCATCACGACTCCGTTCACGTTTGTCGCAACAGCCGGTTCGATTGCGCGTTTAGGCGCTATACCGGTATTCGTCGACATCGACCCCACTACCTACAATCTCGACGTCAGGGAAGTGGCAAAAGCCATGACGCTCCAAACACGCGCCATCATCCCGGTGCATTTGTATGGGCTTGCCGCCGATATGCATCCGTTGGTGGAGATTGCCAATGCGGAAGGGATTGACATCATCGAGGATGCAGCCCAGGCGCTGGGGGCGACGTGGCAGGAGAAGAAAGTCGGAAGCGTCGGGCGAGTTGGATGTTTCAGTTTCTTTCCCTCCAAGAATCTCGGCTGTGCAGGGGACGGCGGGATCATGACCACAAACGATGCCGATGTTGCCGATCGGTTGCGCTTACTTCGCGTACATGGCAGTCGAAGCAAATACCACTGCGAGATTGTGGGAACTAACAGCCGGCTGGATGCGCTCCAAGCCGCGATTTTGCGCGTCAAGCTACCTCACCTGGAAAGCTGGACCGAACGCCGCCGGGCCAATGCCCAGCGCTATCGCGCGTTGTTTGCAGAGATGAAGCTTATCGACCGAGTGGTTCTTCCGACAGAGCCCGCAGGCATGCGACACGTTTACAACCTATTTGTGATTCGGGTTTCTGAACGCGACGAACTTCGTGAACACCTGACCCGGTCGGGAATTCCTACGGAAATCTACTATCCGGAACCATTACACCGCCAGCCGGCGTTCTCCCACCTCGGTGGCTCGTTCCCGGAAAGCGAGCGTGCCAGTCGTGAAGTTCTGGCGCTGCCGGTCTACCCGGAACTTACCGAGGCGCAACAACGGCGAGTGGTAAGCGCTATCGCCGACTTCTATTTATAGAACGGATTCATTAATGGAGAGGAGAGAGAAATGAGTGCGATTGAGCAAAATGTTGCCGTGATCGGCTGTGGATATTGGGGAAAGAATCTGGTTCGCAACTTTCACGAACTGGGAGCGCTGCGCTGGGTATGCGATGTAAAGAGCGATGTCGCTGAAGAAGCAGCCCAGAAATACCATGTGCGCGCAAGTGACGATCCAGCAGACGTTCTCGCCGATCCTCACGTGAAAGCCGTCGCCATTGCCGCGCCGGCCAGCGAACACTATGAACTGGCGCGCCTCTGTTTGCTCGCGGATAAACATGTCTTCGTCGAAAAGCCGCTCGCACTTCATCTTAATGACGGCCGCAGGGTCGTCGAACTCGCTCGTAGTCAAAGGCGGTTGCTGATGGTGGGGCACATCCTTCAATACCACCCGGCGATTCTTAAGCTCAAAGAGTTAATCACGCAGGGCGAGCTAGGCAAAATCAATTACATCTATTCCTCGCGTCTAAACCTGGGCAAGCTGCGAACCGAGGAGAACATTCTGTGGAGCTTCGCACCCCATGACATCTCGGCGATTTTATTTTTGCTGGATGAAATGCCGAATAGGGTGGCAAGCCAGGGAGGGACATATCTGAACCCACAGATCGCCGACACCACGCTGACAACCTGCGAATTCCGTAGCGGGGTCAAAGCCCATATCTTCGTGAGCTGGCTGCACCCGTT
>JAFAGX010000585.1 GCA_019237515.1 Acidobacteriaceae bacterium | reverse complement strand
AACCGCCGGCTGATTCGCGACGATACCGACAGATCGTCCATTCAGCCGGGCGAATCCGACCACGATATTCTTTGCGAAATGTTCCTGGACCTCGAAAAAGTAGCCGTCGTCGATCACTGCGTGAATCACTTCTTTCATGTCATACGGCTGGTTGGACTGGTTGGGGACAATTTTGTCGATGCTTGAGTCGGCGCGATCAATGGGATCGGTGCAGGGCTTGCGGGGTGGATCATCGAGATTATTCGATGGGACGAAGGTGAGCAGTTCGCGAACCATCGAAAGACATTCGGCATCGTCGTGCGCCAGGAAATGGGCCACGCCGGAGGTTTCATTGTGCGTCATGGCGCCGCCCAATTGGTCCTTGGTGACTTCTTCATGCGTAACGGTCTTGATCACATCGGGTCCGGTGATAAACATGTACGAAGTCTTGTCGACCATCAGTATGAAATCGGTAATGGCTGGTGAATAAACAGCGCCACCAGCGCAGGGACCCATGACAGCCGAGATTTGCGGCACGACCCCGCTGTAAAGCGTGTTGCGAAGAAAAATGTCGGCGTAACCTGCCAGTGACATCACGCCTTCCTGAATGCGCGCCCCTCCGGAATCGTTCAGGCCAATGACCGGCGCACCCATTTTTGCGGCAAGATCCATGATCTTGACGATTTTTCCTGCGTTGGTTTCGGAGAGCGAACCGCCGAAAACTGTGAAATCCTGCGCGAAGACAAAAACCAGGCGTCCCTCGATGCGGCCGTATCCCGTAATGAACCCGTCGCCGTAATATTTCTGCTCTGGCATGCCGAAGTCGGTGCAACGATGGGTGACAAGCTTGTCGGTTTCTTCAAACGTGCCCTCGTCGAGAAGGAATTCGATGCGCTCGCGGGCGGACATCTTGCCTTCTTTTCGCTGCCGCTCACGGCGTTGCGCGCCGCCACCGTCTTCGGCCAATCCGTCGCGTTTTTTCAACTCCGCGAGTTTTTGTTGAAGATCCATGGCCGGAATTATAGCGGCTTCCGGTTTTCGACAATCCTCGCCTCGAAGAAGTGGCAATACTGCCGCCAAAGAAGACGTATAGTGTTGCGATGCACTGGCGAGTTGCATTGCTTGTTTGCATCATTACGAGTCCGCCGATGTCGGCGCAAATCCCTGCCGAAGCGGCTAAACGGTATGTCACCGCTCATAAGCCAGAGCTCACGAAGCAATTCAGCAATTTTCTTGCGATCCCGAATGTCGCTGCGGATCCTGCTGGTCTCAAACGAAATGCCGAGTTTCTCGGGGAGCAACTCAAAAAGCGAGGTGTCGATTCCCGGATGTTGTCAATTCCCGGCGTTCCGGACGTCGTTTACGGCCAATTGAACGTTCCGAGTGCTCAACACACGATCGTCTTTTACGCGCACTACGATGGCCAGCCGGTGACTCCGTCTGAATGGGAGAATCCACCATTTGCGCCTGTGCTTCGCGAGGTCAATGGAGAGCAGCGTATTTACGCCCGCTCGGCCGGCGACGATAAGGCTGCCATTTTCGCTCAACTCACTGCCCTCGACGCCTTGCAAGCCGCTCACATTTCTCCACGTGCCAACATTCACTTTGTCTGGGAAGGAGAAGAAGAGGCTGGATCAAGCCATTTGGAGCAGATCCTCGACGCCAATCGCGATCTGGTTCACGGCGACGTTTGGCTGGTGTGTGATGGTCCAGTCGACCAGAGCGGAAAACAGACAGTTGTATTTGGGGCGAGGGGTGATACTCACCTCGAGATTACGGTTTACGGGCCGCATCGCGGTTTACACAGCGGCCACTACGGGAATTGGGCCCCTAATCCCGCGATGATGCTGGCGCAACTGCTGGCCGGAATGAAGGATGAACAAGGACACGTGCTGATTCCGCATTTTTACGATGGAATTGCCCCGCTTTCGCAGACTGAGAAAGACGCTTTGGCCCACGCTCCAGTCAATGATCAGATGCTGATGGCTTCGTTCTGGCTTGGTCATGTGGATGGCGGAGGCAAGCATTTGCTCGAACTGATAAACGAACCTTCGCTAAATATCAATGGATATGCCTCCGGGCAAATTGGACCCCGAGCGACGAATGTGATTCCGCCAACCGCAACCGCTGATGTCGATTTGCGTCTCGTGGTCGGCATCGATTGGCAGAAGCAGCAGCAACGGGTAGTGGATTACATTCAGTCGCGAGGATATTTTGTCGTTGATACGGAGCCCACCCAGGAAATCCTTACCACGCACGCCAAAGTTGCAAAGCTCATCCGCGATGCCGGCTACAACGCGGTGCGCACTCCCATGGACCTGCCGATTGCTCAAGAAGTAATTCAAGCAGTGAAGAGTGCTCGCGGGGAGGTCGTGCTTTTGCCGACCATGGGCGGGAGTGTTCCATTGGGAGCTATGGAACGAGCGGCTCAAACTCACACGATTACCGTTCCGATCGCCAATTACGACGATAACCAGCACGCGGCCAACGAGAACCTGCGCCTGCAAAATCTCTGGGATGGCATTGAGACTATGGCTGCGTTGCTAGAAATGCCATAGGGGTTAGTCCCACATAGACCTGCCACTCTCTTGTTGACATTCGCGGTGTGGCTTAGTAGCATACCCGATATCGATCGACCGACCGGTCGGTTCCTAAAATCTTAACCTTGGAGGCTCTGTGGCCACAATTTTCTATGAGCAGGACGCCAATCCCGCCGCCCTAATAAATAAGACGATTGCAATTTTTGGTTACGGCAGCCAGGGCCATGCGCAGGCACAAAATCTGCGGGAAAGCGGGTACAAAGTCATCATCGGCCTTGAGGCCCATCGCGGTAGCGCCCAACAAGCAGTGGCGGACGGATTTCAGGTCTACGCCCCGGCTGACGCCGCCAAACGTGCGGATTGGATTCAGATTCTCACGCCGGACGAGACCCAGCACCTGCTCTATGAGGCCGCGATAAAGCCACATCTGACGCCGGGCAAGATTCTCGGCGTGTCCCATGGTTTCAGTATTCATTTCAAGACCATCGTGCCCCCGGCCGGCGTCGATGTGGTCATGATTGCGCCGAAAAGCCCTGGGCATCTGCTGCGGCGGGTTTATACGGAGGGGCGCGGAGTGCCTTCGCTGCTTGCGATCTATCAGGACGCGAGCGGTCGCGCCCACGAATACGCGCTCTGCTATGCCTACGGCATTGGCTCAACTCGCGCCGGAGTTCTGCAGACGACGTTCAAAGAAGAAACCGAAAGCGACCTTTTCGGAGAGCAGGCCGTGCTCTGCGGTGGGCTTACTTCGCTGATCAAGAAAGGCTACGAGACGCTGGTGGAGGCGGGATACCAGCCCGAAGTCGCCTACTTCGAATGCTTGCACGAAATGAAGTTGATTGTGGACCTGATCTACGAAGGCGGGCTGAGCCGGATGCGCTATTCGATTTCAAATACGGCTGAATACGGTGATCTCACGCGGGGCAACGAAGTTGTCGGGGACGATACCCGGGCGGCGATGAAGAAAATTCTGGCTCGCATCCAGGACGGCACATTTGCGCGCGAATGGATCGAAGAGAACCGAACCGGCGGCCACAAGTTTGCCGAACTGCGCGATCGCGAAAAGCAGCACCCGATTGAAAGTGTGGGCTCTCATCTGCGCAGCA
>JAFAGX010000580.1 GCA_019237515.1 Acidobacteriaceae bacterium | reverse complement strand
AGCGCCACAGCCACAGCCCGCATCACGGATCGCGCCAAGCCCGTTATCGATAACGAGAGGCGCCATCGCATTCGTCTTTACATCCTCTACGTTATCGCGATTGCCTCAAATCTCGCGATCTTCGTCTACGGCTTCGATTACTACAAGCTTTCGGCGATGGATCGCCCATTTTCGCCCAAGCACCACTTGCTTCGCCCGAGCGGACCCGTCGGCCTTTACTTAGGTTTTGCCGGTGTAGCGCTGTTCCTGGGCATTTTTCTTTATCCGATCCGCAAACATTGGGCCTGGCTATTGGCCAAGGGCAGCACGCGTCATTGGCTTGATATTCACGTCCTGATGGGACTCACGGCGCCTTTCATCATTGCGTTTCACTCGACGCTCAAATTCAAAGGCATCGCGGGTATGGCTTTCTGGATCATGTTCGCGGTTTCCGCCAGCGGCGTGGTTGGGCGCTATTTGTACGCGCAAATCCCGCGCCGGGTCACGACCGCCGAGCTCTCGATTAAAGAAGTACAGGAATTGCAGGAGCAATTATCGCGACAGCTAGCGGCCCAAAACCTCTTACCTGAAGCCGATCTCCGCGCCTTGCTGCGCATGCCCGATGCGAACTTCGTCAAGCGGCTGCCGATTGTGATCGCGATCGTTTACATGATGATTCTGGACGTGGTTCGAATGTTTGGGGTCGCGCGTCTTCGACGTCATTCATTGAGCTTTATCGGTGGTGTCAAAACTCTGGGAGGATTTCTTCCAACTCGCCATAGCGAACTTGAAAAAGCCATTCGCGCTGCCGCCGAAGAAGCTGCACTTGCCAAACGAGTGTTGTTCCTCTCCCGCTCGCAAAAGGTGTTTCACCTTTGGCACGTCGTGCACAAGCCGTTCAGCTATGCATTCGCCGTGCTGGCTTTGATCCACATTGGGCTGCAGTTCGTCTTGGGATACTTCTAAGCATGGATACTCTGATCACATACGGCATCGGCGGAGTCATTTGCTTCTTCTTCCTTGTTTTCTATCTCAAAAATCTGAAGAAGCGCGAACTCAGAGCCAAAGAGGCGGCTGAGAAGGGCCAGCTATTCTCCGAAGGTCCGAAGGCCCAACATCCTCACATCGACAACAACTTGTGCATCGGTTGCGCAACCTGCACCAGCGTCTGCCCCGAGGGCGACGTCCTGGCCATGCTTGGCGGAAAAGCGGCGATCGTTAACGGCCATAAATGCATCGGGCACGGACTTTGTGCTGACGCCTGTCCTGTAGGCGCCATCAGCATGGTCATGGCAAGTCCCAGCATGGCTGCCGACATGCCTTATCTCACGCCAGAGTTTGAAACCTCCGTTTCGGGGTTGTTCATCGTGGGCGAACTTGGTGGTCTGGCTCTAATAAAGAACGCCGTGAATCAGGGCCGTGACTGCGTGGATACGATCTCCGCGAGGCTCATGAGTGCAGGGAATAAACCTGTGCCCGGCGTGTACGACATACTCATCGTGGGAGCGGGGCCAGCAGGGATCAGTGCCTCCCTGCGCGCTATCGAAAGCAAGGTCAGCTACGTCACTCTCGAACGGGATGAAGTCGGCGGCACAGTGGCCAAATATCCCCGCCAGAAACTGGTGATGACCAGCCCGGTCGAGTTCCCGATGTATGGCAAGTTCAATAAACTGCAACTCTCCAAAGAACACCTTCTCGCCTTCTGGGACATGATTTTGAACCGCTCCGACTTCAACGTGATCACGGGAGCAAAGGTCGAAGACATAAAGAAAGAGGCGGACGGCATCTTCGCCCTCGTTACTAGCACAAATCAGTACCGCGCTCGCAACGTCATTCTCGCGCTTGGGCGTGCGGGCGAGCCGCGCAAACTGGGAGTGAAAGGGGAAGAACTGCCCAAAGTCATGTATCGCCTCATCGAGGCCGATCATTACATCAACAAGAAAATTCTGGTCGTGGGCGGCGGCGACAGCGCGGTCGAAGCAGCCATGGGCCTCGCGAATCAAAGCGGCAACCAGGTAACCCTCTCATATCGCGGCGAGCGATTCAGCCGCATCAAGGAACGTAACGAAAAGCGCATCGCCGACTACGCGAAATCCGGAAAAGTGAAGGTCGTTTTCAGCTCCAGCCCCGTGGAGTTCAAGCCAGAGTCGGTCATTCTGGAGGTCGCCGGAAATAAGCAGGAGATTCCAAACGATTTTGTCTGGATCTTTGCCGGCGGTACGCCGCCGACTGCATTTCTTAAAAAAATCGGCGTCCAGTTCGGAGCCCGCGACGTCACCCTGGAAAACAGCAAGGTCGCGCATCAGGTCGATACCGAGCGCAAGCAACTGGCTCAGGCTGCGGCGCAATGCTGAAGACCAGCAGTCCCTATCCTTGATCTTCCGCAATTCCCGGCAAGACCGCTTTAAGCAGCGCCACAAAATCTCCCTGCACCCGAGCGCCGGTCTCAAGCACTTCCTGATGATCAAGCGGCTTGTCGAGAATTCCTGCCGCCATGTTGGTGACACAGGAAATCGCCAGAATTTTCATTCCCATCTGTCGCGCCACGATCACCTCGGGCACCGTTGACATCCCAACGAGATCCGCGCCGATCGTCCGCAGATATCGAATTTCCGCCGGGGTCTCATAGCTAGGTCCGAGCAAGGCAGCGTAAACACCCTCATAAACGGTCTTGCCCAGCCTCTGTGCGGCGGCCAGCGCCAGCATCCGATACGGCTTGTAATACGCTTGGGTCATGTCTGGAAAACGCGGACCAAAGCGCTCATCATTCGGTCCTACTAGCGGATTCTGCCCTTGCAAGTTGATGTGATCGGAAATAACAACCAGGGCGCCTTGTTGGTACTCGAGATTAATCCCACCAGCCGCATTAGTAAGAATCAACGCGCCGACACCCATTCTCCCAAGCACGCGGATGGGGAACGTAACTTCCGCGGGTGAATATCCTTCATATAAGTGAACGCGCCCCTGCATCACAGCCACGGGCACGCCGCCAGCAACGCCGATAACCATTTGCCCGGCATGACCAACTGCCGTCGAGCGCGGAAACCCAGGGATTTGCGCGTAGTGGATCCGAATCGCATCGGTAAGCTCGTCGGCGAAGGCGCCTAGCCCCGACCCGAGGACCAGCCCGATCTTCGGCCGCAGTGACGCTTTCGACAGTAGAAACGTGGCCGCGGAATCGGCGAGGGCGAAAGTGTCAGTCATCAGCGCGGCAC
>JAFAGX010000554.1 GCA_019237515.1 Acidobacteriaceae bacterium | reverse complement strand
GTGAAATGTGGATGGTGCGTACTTGGGGCTTGCCTCACCCGTTATGACGGCTGGTTGCTTGCTGGCGTGCTGTGCGCGGCTGCGGTATGGGCGGTGGTCGTCGCCAGACAGAACACGATCAGGGTCGGCGCCGCGAAATTTATTTTGCTGGCCAGCATCGGTCCGCTGCTGTGGTTGGGGTACAACGCGATCGTCTACCGCAATGCGCTGGAATTTGCGAATGGGCCGTATTCGGCCCGGTCGATTGAGCAGCACAAGACTGCGCTCTCCGCCTCATCACCGCATCCGGGATGGCACAACCTCCCCGTCTCGTTCTCATATTTCTTCAAGTCTGCGGAAGACAACATCGGCCAGGGAAAGCTGCAAATAGCGTGGACTATTGTGCTCATAGCCGGAGCGGTCATCATCCTGGCGTGGGACAGAAAACTATGGCCGCTCCTTCTTTTGGCTGTCCCGATGGCTTTTTACACACTATCAGTGGCTTACGGAAACATCCCGATATACCTGCCCATCTGGTGGCCATTTTCGTATTACAACGTTCGCTTCGGTTTAGAAATGATTCCGGCTTTCGCCATAGCGCTAGCATTGGTCGTACACGTTTTGTCGACTCGCATTCGCAAGCCGTCAGGACCAATCGCAGCGGCGCTATCGGGCGTCGCTTTAATGGCTGTAAGTTATGGGCTCGTCTGGAGAGCCCAGCCAATTTGCTACGGTGAGGCTTCGATCAACTCCCGATCGCGAATTGCGCTTGACCAGGCGCTCGCTTCAACTCTCCTGAAGCTGCCGCGGGATTCAACACTCTTGATGTACCTCGGCGATCACGTTGGCGCGCTGCAGGATGCCGGAATCCCACTCCGGCGCGCGATCAATGAAGGCAATCATCGCCCCTGGAAAACGCCTTCTGATCCGGAAGGGTTATGGGAGCGCGCATTGGCTGATCCTCGAAAGTATGTCGACTACGTGATTTCGATCGACGATGATGCAGTGGCCGAGCACGTCGGACGAAATGATCTGACCTCAATGGTCGTAATTCGCACGATTGGCCAGCCCACCGCAACCATCTACTGGACGCATCGCTCAGCCGGTAATCAGGCGCGTTAACGGCTACGCCACAAGTCGGGCCAGGCAGCCCTTTCGTCGGTGCTAAAATCCAGGCAAAACGCGCTAAGATGCTAACTTTTCAGCATATCTATCAAGTACTCCACATCGAGATGACGTCGGTCGTAGGAGTATCGATCACGCGACTGGTTCTGGCCGCGATCTTAGGCGGAGTTATCGGATTAGAGCGGGAGGCAAAACGCCGCCCCGCCGGACTGCGGACAAATCTTTTTATCTGCCTTGGTTCCGCAATGTTCACTTTGCTCTCGGATGCTCTGGCAGTCGAGCATATCGGCGATCACACGCGAATTGCCGCACAGGTGATTCCGGGAATTGGTTTCATTGGGGCAGGGTCGATTATTCACGCGCAAGGCGGACTTGTAATCGGGTTGACGACAGCGGCCACTCTCTTCGTCGTGGCCTCGATTGGCATGGCAGTCGGCGGCGGCCTTTATCTAACCGCGATCTTCGCAACTTTGCTGATCCTGCTTTGCTTACTGCTCCTCGGTAAAACCGAAGAGCGGCTTGGTTTGAAATTGTCGACTTGTGTGTACGAGGCCAGCGGCTCCACGCTTGAGGATGTTACCGCCGAACTGAATCGGCTGTTGGAACCGATTCACGGGATTATGGACAACGTGAGATCGGCGGTGACCAAGCAACACGTGCGCCTGCAGTTCGAATTGTCAGCACGTGCCAGGGATCATGAGCGATTCGTTCACGAGCTTCAGGGATCGCGCGTTCTGCACAATGCAGTTTCGCTTGGCCCGGTGCATCCGGAATGAGCAGGGTTGTTCCCTTCGTAAAAGCCAGCGCGTGTGGCAATGATTTTTTGATCATTGATGGACTTTATGCTCCGGCCGATCTGGCTGCGTTCAGCCGGCAAGTTTGCGACCGTCACCAAGGGATCGGGGCTGATGGTGTTGAGTGGCTTTTCCCCGCTCAGGATGCTGACGTGCGTGCCCGGTTGTTCAACGCGGACGGATCGGAAGCCGAGATTTCGGGAAATGGCACCCGCTGCGTCGCTGCATCTATCTGCTCCGATCAGGCAAAAGAGAAAATCGTTGTGCGGACCGGCGCTGGCTTGAAAACGTGCACGCTCACATCCCACAGCGAGAATCAATACGACTTCGAAATCGCCATGGGTGAACCGCAGATAGGAGACGAGTTCGCGATCAAGCTGGCCTTCGGCGATATTCGTGGCATTCCGGTCTCCATGGGGAATCCGCATTACGTCGTTTTTGTGAACGATTTTGCTCCGGGATGGCAGGCGGAAGCGGCAGAAATCGGCCGGCATCATGATTTCAAGCATGGGATTAATGTTGAATGGGTAACTGTCAGCGATTCGGCGAATATTGCGGCTCGATTTTTTGAGCGCGGCGTGGGGGAAACTCAGTCGTCCGGAACCGGATCGTGCGCCGCAGCAGTGGCGGCGATAAGCACGAAGAAGGCCGAATCGCCGGTCCGTGTGCATACTCCCGGCGGATTGCAAAGCGTTCGTTGGGAGCAACAGGTGTATCTTCGCGGATCAGCACAGTTGATCTGCCGGGGAGAATTTTTCGTTTAACATTGGAACTAGATGTTATCCAATCCAGCCAGCGCGCGCGTCAAGCCCGCAGCACTGCGACCGGGCGATACTATTGGTATCGTTGCGCCAGCCAGCAATATAAAACCGGAGTTGTTGCAGGCCGGATGTGAAGCCTTAACTCGGCTGGATTACAAGCCTTTTTATTTTGACTCCATACTGGAACAGGATCTGTATTTCGCGGGTTCAGTCGAGCGGCGCGCACGAGAACTGGAAGAAATGTTCCGGCGACCGGAGGTGCGCGCCATCATCTGCGCACGCGGCGGATACGGAACCAACTATCTTTTGCCCGCGCTCGACATCGACCTGATCAAAGCTCATCCTAAAATCTTCGTGGGCTACAGCGATGTGACCACGTTGCTGACCTACTTCGCAGATGCTGCTGGCCTGGTGACGTTTCATGGTCCTATGGTCACGAAAGATTTCGCCCATGTTGAAGGAGTGGATTCTTTTTCCTGGGGAATCGCGGTGAGCGGGGGTTGCGACTGGACATTCCCGCCCAGTTCTCAGCCTGCCGTCAGAGCGCTGGTCGACGGTGCAGCTCAAGGGATTTTGTATGGGGGGTGTCTTTCCATGCTGGCCGCATCGTTGGGTACTCCGTACGAAATTCACACGGGCGGGACAATTCTTTTCATTGAGGATGTCGCAACGAAACCGTTTCAGATTGATCGCATGTTAATGCAGTTGAAACTTGCGGGAAAATTGGAAGGAGTCCGCGGAATCATTTTCGGTGAAATGCTGGATTGCGTGCAGAACCAGGATCAGGGGTATTCGCTGGACGAGGTCATCGTCCGCGTGGTTGGCGACCTTGGAGTGCCCATTGCGATTGGCCTGCGATCAGGGCACGTGTCGAAGGAAAATGTTACTTTACCGATCGGAGTTCTAGCTGAGCTGCAAGTCTCCGGCACGCGAATCGACTTCAGACTTTTAGAACCGGCTTCCATCGCAACACCATCGAGCCAAGTGACGAGAGCAAGGGTATGAGCAAGCACATTCATCTCATCGGCATCTGCGGAACGGCCATGGCCTCTCTGGCCGGAATGCTGCAGCAACGCGGTTTTCGCGTCACCGGCTCGGATTCCGCGGTGTATCCGCCGATGTCAGATTTCCTGGCGGGATTAAAGATCCCGGTCTCTCAGCCGTTCGCAGTTGAAAACCTGCAACCGCGACCCGATCTCGTGGTCATTGGCAATGCCATCTCCCGCGGCAATGTCGAGATCGAGCATGTGCTCGATCATAAAATTGCTTTTTGCTCGATGCCGCAGCTGCTGCATGACGAATTCCTCTGTGAAAAAGAAGTCTTAGTTGTGGCGGGCACGCATGGCAAAACTACGACGACCTCCATGCTGTCATGGATTTTCGAGAGCGCAGGACTCGAGCCATCGTTCTTAATTGGGGGAATCGCCGAAAATTTCGGGAGCAGTTTTCATCTGGGAGCAGGGAAGCACTTCATCCTCGAAGGTGACGAGTACGATACGGCCTTTTTCGATAAGGGCCCGAAGTTCATGCACTACTTTCCCGACGCCGTAATTCTGACTTCCGTGGAATTCGATCACGCCGATATCTACAAGGACCTTGATGCGGTGGAGACCGCGTTCAAACGGCTTGTGAACCTGGTGCCTCATCGCGGCAAAATCATCGGCTTTGATACCGGCGAAAGCATCGAAGGTTGTTTAGCGCGGGCATTCTGTCCGGTGGAACGCTACGGTTCAAAGCGAAGTTCTGCCTGGCAAATTGACGACCTACGGTTGCAGCCCACGCGCACGGCTTGGTCCGTGATTCATGATGGCCAGCACTGGAGCGATCTGGAGTTTTCCTTGGGCGGCGAATACAACGTGTGGAATGCGACCGCGGCTGCCGCACTGGCTGCTCACTATGGAATCAACAAAGTTCAGATCGCAGATGCGCTGAAGAACTTTAAAAGCGTAAAGCGCCGCCTTGAAGTTCGCGCGGTTGTGGGCGGCATCACAATCATTGATGATTTCGCTCACCATCCAACGGCAATTGCGGGCACAATCAGCGCACTCCGATCGCGCTATCCGGGATCGCGAGTGTGGACGATCCTTGAGCCGCGATCCAATACCATGCGCCGCAAGGTCCTGCAAAATGATCTCGCGAGAAGCCTGGCGCTAGCGGATGAGATCGTGGTTGCTGACGTTTTCAAGTCTGAGGCCATTCCTGAATCCGAGCGCTTGGATTTGCCCGCTCTCACTGCCGCGATCAAAACTCACGGCCGCCGCGCGCGGATTGTGCCCACGGTAGACGGAATTGTGCAGTTAATTGCGCCCGAATTACGATCGGGTGACGTGGTGGCGATTCTCTCCAACGGAGGCTTCGGCGGAATCTACGAAAAGCTGCCGCAGCGCTTGAAATCTCTGGCGCATGCCAAGGCGGGCCGGTGATCCGAACCATCGCGATGCTCACATTCTGGGGCATCGCAGCTTTTGCCGCTTTATTTCTGATTCCCTGGACCATACTCAGTGGCGATGTTCGGGCGCTTTACCGTACTTCGATGTGGAGCGCATTGACCGGTGTACGCGTGGCGGGAGTGCGCGTGACCCCAGTCGGCCGCGAGAAACTCGATCCAGCCGCCACATATATTTTCATGTCGAATCACGTCTCGAACATCGATCCGCCGCTCATGATGCCGCTCATCCCGCGTCGCACTTCGGTCATGGCCAAAAAAGAACTCTTTAGCTACCCGGTCCTGGGAACAATCATGACAATCGGAGATTTGGTGCCGGTGGATCGTGGGAATCGCGACGCCGGAATCGCCGCAGTGCGTGCGGCCAGCAAGGTCATCCGGCAAGGGATCAATATGACCATCTACGTGGAAGGCAAGCGGTCTTTTGATGGAAAACTGCTGCCGTTCAAAAAAGGTCCGTTCTATCTGGCCATGGAATGCCAGGTTCCGGTTGTACCTGTTACCATCTCGGGTTCATACTACGCGATGCCAAAAGGCAGATTTGCTATCACGCCGGGCGAAGTCAAAGTAATCTTTCATGACCCGATTCAGCCGAAAGATTTCGGGGACCGTGAATCACTGATGCAAAAAGTTCGCCACGCCATTGATAGCGGGTTGCCCCCCGGATTGCAACAGCATGCCGCTGAAAGGCAAGGACAACTGCGAGGAGATCAGAGTGCATCCCCCGCTTTCGGTTCCACCGGAGCGCCGACGGTTTAGAGCTGTGCAGTTGTGATTGCACCCCCTGAGAAAAATCTTCTCTCTTTGCTGGTGCACAAGCCAAGTAAATGCCCTGTGCCCGCATACAGGGCGCGCTGTATTCGTCGGGAAAAGATTCCCTGCTTGCCGCTGTAGGGGCAGCTGTATGTGTTGCAACTACAGTGGCCGATTCTCCGGACATATGCTTTCGCGCTCAGCACTGCTTCTTCGGCAACCAGCTTGCTAAAAAAAGGACGATAGGCTGTAGGCCTAAACGGAGGATCTCTCGTGAAAAAACAGCTCCACTCGATTTCGTTTCTCGCCAGCTTGGCTGTGTTCGGCGGTGCGATGTGCTGGGGAACAGTGTTACATGCGCAACAAACTTCGCCAGACGCCCAAACGCCTACACAACAGTCACCAGCCCAGACTCAGCAAAGCCCCGATATGCAGTCACCCACGCAGCCGTCACAAGCGC
>JAFAGX010000521.1 GCA_019237515.1 Acidobacteriaceae bacterium | reverse complement strand
TAAATCCAGGAACAGTGACGTTGACGTTTGCCCACAGCAGCGGGTGCAGCGACTCGCTCCAGCGCTCTGGCTCACCGAACAATTCTTTCAGGTGGTGCTGCTCAGTAGATGTGTATCGGCGGCGGACTGGCTCGATCTGCACCTGCGCTCGTAATGCTATGGAGTGAATTGGCCCAGCGTCCGAATTTGTAATTCGAACTTTAAAAGAGAGTTCTGGGGTTGCGGCGTGGTGCGTCGGGACGACGTCCTCGACCTGGAAATGCAGATCAGGCATGCGCACCTCCGGAAGCTGCATTCAACTCGCCAAAAAAATCGTCAATTTTCTTCCACACCTCGGAGCCTCCAGAGAGCCCGTGCCAGTGCTTGCGGATAGTTCCTACCAGGCGATAACAGAGATCAATGGGCGCACGGAAGTACTGGGGCGGATTGGAGACGCGGTTTACCAGCAGAGCTTCGACATCAGGAGCGAAGCTGTTGAGTGATGGATTGCGGGCAACAATGGTCTGCCAATATTCCAAGTCGAGCGAAGACTCCATAGCGCCAGCGGGACTGGGATATTGCGCGACTACGCGACCGGCTTTGCTGTCATCCACGAAGAAAGCGAGCTTAATCGGGATCAAGAGACTGTCCCACTCATGATCGTCCATTAAGAAGTTCTGCAGCCGACGCAGGTCGCGGGGAATACGGCGGTAAGGCTGTGTGGCGTTGTCCACGAAGAGAATGGAGCAGGGTTCGCAGGCGCAACTGATCCGGCGCTTGTTGAGTTCGAGCAAATGAGAATGATTCGCGGTGAGCTGAACTCCACATAGTTCGCAGAACTCTGCGCTTTCGCGCGGTTTTCGCACGAATTGTTGCAACGCGGCGAGAGGTGTCCGCCCGGAATGTTGGGCTACAACGGCCATTAAAGAACCTATGCTGGCGGAATATTGGGCATTCTGGGATCGATGGGCGCACGCTTATCGGCATTAATGCCGGTGGCATCGCGCGAAGTGCGTCCCTCGCCTTCGCGGCCGGGTTCTTTGTTCTTTCCGCCGTAGGTCCACTGTTCAGCCCGTTTGGTTCCCGGAGTGTGGGCGTCGATGTCACGCGGGGGATTCTTCATAAGCTTTCTCCTCTTTGATTGCTGGTTGGATCATGTTGAGGGGAACGAAACTTGCGGAAGTGAGACCTTCAATAGCGATGTCAGTGACCTCAGGCGCGGCGGCGAGAATAGCCTGCTCGATAGTGGCTCGCAGTTTGTCCTGAGAGGAAATTTGTGCGTCAGTGTGAATCTTCAACCGAACCGCACCATCCTTGAAGCCGAGGAACTCTGCAGTCGCACCTAGTTTTTTCAATGGTGGCGCGAGACTCTCGATGGCACAGCGGACGCGCTGATCCGCGGGAATTGGATGAATGCCATACAACACCAGCAAGCCACACACTATAGGGTCCGCACCAAGCTTATCGAGGGAAGAACGACCCGGGTCGTCTGTGCCGGACAAGATTTCGACAATGCGAGCCATCCCGGCCCCGTGCAGGTCCATCACGGACTGCAGAAGTTCCAGTGCGGCAGTGCGCGCCTCCGATTCGGGAAGCGCGGTCACCTGCTGCACCAGTTCATCAACTTTTTGCGTGAGTGCCTGGAATTCTCCACTGTTCATGAGCGTTCACCTGGCTCCCGCCATGCCGAACATTGGGGAATGGCGCGTTTCAAGCACTTTGCCGTTGCCGAGATACATGTGCACGCCGCACGGCAAACAGGGATCGAAGCTACGCACGGCCCGCATGATGTCGATGCCTTTGAAATTGCCCGGACCGTTTTCTTCGAAGATGGGCGTGTTCTGCACGGCATCTTCGTAGGGGCCGGGCGTGCCATAGATATCGCGTGGGTTCGCGTTCCAGCAGGTTGGCGGATAAGGATGATAATTGGCGATCTTGCCGTCGCGGATCACGACATGATGCGAAAGCACACCACGAACGGCTTCATGGAAGCCGCAGGAGATCGCCTCCTCGGGAACCTGGAAAGGCGCCCAGGTTTTCGAGCGGCCCGCCATCAATTCCTCAATTGCTTTTTCGCAGAAGAACAGAGCAGCAGCCGCGGAATACGCCTGGAAGTAAGTGCGCGCACGGTCGCGCTCGATGGCATTGCTCCATGCAGGGATTTTCCACTCGAAAGTTGCTTCAGGGAGCGTCGCACTCTTGGGAAGATTGATGATTACGCTGTTTCCTGTGGCCTTGATGTAACCGATGTCGACGAGACCGGACAACGCCGTTGACCAGAGGCGCGCAATCGGGCCGCCACCAGTATCGAGAGCAAGGTGATCGCCAGTGCGCTTGTCGTACCAGCGCGGCGACATCACCCAGGTGTAGTTTCCGTTGAAATCGCGTTTCTGCGGACGCGGGATGGTTGTCTGGTTCCAGGGATGGTGCTTGTCGATCGGATTTCCGAGAGGATCGGCCCTGACGAATGTTTCTTCGTTTTGCCAATCGTCATAAAACGAACTGCCGAGCAGGATGCGAAGGCCAAGATTGATATCCATCAAATCATTGGTGACCAATTTGCCGTCAACGACGATCCCCGGTGTGACGAACATGGCTCGGCCCCAGTCGGACATGGTTTCGTAGCGATAATCGCAAACGGCAGGGTTGTTGAAGGATCCCCAGCAGCCCAGCAAAATGCGGCGTTGACCGACTTTTTCATACCCGGGAAGGGCTTCGTACCAGAAGTTGAATAGATCATCGTGCAGGGGCACGCAAGTCTTCATGAACTCCACGTACTTCATTAGGCGGGTGAGATAGTCGGTAAAAAGCTGAATGGTTGCGACCGTACCGACTCCGCCGGGATACAGAGTTGAGGGATGAACGTGACGGCCTTCCATCAGGCAGAACATCTCGCGCGTGAGGCGACTGACTTCTAATGTTTTGCGGTAGAACTCACCGCTGAAGGGATTCAGCGCGGTCATGATGTCCGCGATGGTGCGGTAGCCGTGCTTGGCCGAGTTTGGGGCCGAGGTTTTCTGTGCTTTGGCCCAGAGGTTTGGGTTAGTTTCCTTGACCATCTGCTCGCAGAAATCCACGCCGACGAGGTTGTCCTGAAAAATATTGTGATCGAACATGTACTCGGCGGCTTCGCCGAGATTCACGATCCACTCGCCCAGATTGGGAGGCTTGACGCCAAATGCCATGTTTTGCGCGTAGCAGGCGCAGGTCGCGTGGTTATCGCC
>JAFAGX010000258.1 GCA_019237515.1 Acidobacteriaceae bacterium | reverse complement strand
ATCTTTCTCAGCAGCTTGAAGTCGCTGAGCATTTTTCCGGTTCCCAGAACCACGCTGCACAGCGGGTCATCGGCAATCGAGACCGGCAAACCGGTTTCTTCGCGAATGCGCTTGTCCAAATTCTTGAGTAGCGCGCCACCACCAGTCAATACAATCCCGCGGTCGCTGATATCAGCCGACAACTCCGGAGGCGTCCGCTCCAGCGCCACACGAATCGCATTCATAATCGTAGAAACGCATTCACTCAATGCTTCCCGAATTTCACTGTCGTCAACCGTAATCGTTTTCGGAACGCCCTCAATCAGGTTGCGGCCCTTGATCTCCATCGTCAGCGGTTTTTCCAGCGGATACGCGGAACCGATTTCCATCTTGATCTGCTCCGCCGTGCGCTCGCCGACCAGCAGGTTATATTTCCGCTTCAAATAGTTCATGATGGCTTCGTCCATCTGGTTGCCGGCCATCCGCACCGACCGCGAATAAACGATCCCACTGAGAGAAATGAAGGCGATGTCTGTCGTGCCGCCGCCGATATCGACCACCATATTGCCGCTCGGTTCAGTAATCGGCAGCCCTGCTCCGATTGCAGCCACCATAGCTTGTTCCACAAGGTGCACTTCGCTGGCCTTCGCCCGGTAAGCCGAATCCATGACTGCGCGTTTTTCTACCTGCGTAATTTCCGAAGGCACTCCGATCACAATCCGAGGATGCACCAGCATCTTCCGGTTGTGCGCCTTCTGGATGAAGTAGTTCAACATCTTTTCGGTGACTTTAAAATCGGCGATCACCCCATCCTTCATTGGCTTGATGGCGACGATGTTCCCCGGCGTGCGGCCAAGCATCTCTTTCGCTTCTTTGCCTACGGCTTCCACTTCGCCGGTGTTTTTGTTGATAGCAACAATCGATGGCTCGTTGACCACGATCCCCTTGCCGCGCGCGTACACCAGCGTGTTGGCCGTGCCGAGATCGATTGCGAGATCGCTGGAGAAGAGACTGAACAGCGATCTCAGGTTGTGCGTTCCGTTGGAATGAAAACCGTTTGATGACATACGCGCAGCTTTTCTCTCTTTGATCTAGATCTTTTGGGCAGCGTTCTCGGGGGACAAGGTTATTCTATGAGATAACCTTTATGCCTTGTCCGCACCAAAGTGCCTGCCCTCAGGAGCAGCCTTCCAAGCCCCTGCCCTGCTTTACTGAATCACGACCTTCTTCTGCAACGTGTTTACTCCACCCTTCGCATTCTGAGCGGTGATTGTAATCACGTTTTCTCCTGTGCCCAATGGCGGCGTGAAGTAATGAAAGCTGCCATCATTCCCAACCAGGGGAACTTCTGCCCCATTTACCATTACCCGCGCCCCCATCTCTGTCTTTCCGGTTAGTTCGAGCACGTGTCCATGCTGGATGAACGGATCTAACTCCAGGCTCAATGCCTCGTTTTCTTTCCCCTTTGGAATGATCGTAAAGCGGTTTTTTTCGCTTTCGACCGACTCCTTCCCGCTCCCATCTACCGACTGCACCATCCAGTAATATGCGCCCTGCTCCAGTCCGGAAACCAAAACGTCGGCGGTTTTGACGGCTCTATCTACAAGCGTAGAGGAGAAATACGGGTCCTTTGAGATCCGCAGCCGGTATCCTTTCGCATTGCCGACTTTCGTCCAGGAGAACTCCACTTTAGGGTCGCTGGACGCAAAAATCGGTGCCATATTCGCTGGAGAAATAGGCGTCGGCGGGCCAATTTCCTTCGACTTCTCCATATGCGCGGATTCGGAATGGAAGTTGACTTTTTCCCAATCGGCTAAACGAACAGTCTCCCCGTTGCGGGTAATGTCGCCGGACCCTTTCTTGACTAAAATCTCGTGTTGGTCGGTATTCGGGTCATTGTGGACCATCGCTGCCGAATCCGGTGCCAGAGAGGCCCTTGCGCCCGCCACGATGACTTGAGACTTCGATCCTTGAGCATAGGTTGCGGTCGCTAGGTCCACAGTTCCCGTGCTGACCGCAACTGCCACATTGGTCTGCTGCTGATCGTTAGCCGAGTTCTCTTCTACGACAATCAGTGAATCCTGCTTAACCGTGTAATTCGTTCCGTCGCTGAAAACGATCTTTGCCATGCCTTCCGAACTGGTCTGCACTACATCACCTTTTTCTAAAGGGATACTGTAGTCCGCTGTCGTCCAGTTGCTGGCGTTTGCCTTCTTGATTCGCACCGTGCCATCCAGCGCGGTGAAGTGGGCCTGCTGTGAGTTCATGGCGCGAGGCTTCGTTGCCCCACCCGCCCCTGCCACAACTTCCAGCAGGTGCTGCCCGAGCCCTTCCGCCGCTTTGACTCCGTTGTCGGTAAATTGCGGAAAAGCCAGCCGCAGGCCGATGAAAAAGATCAAAATCCCAGCCAAGACCGTCAGGGCCACGCTGCGATACGTGACCGTTTTCCACGCGATGTGAATCCCAGGTTTCCGGTCGGCCGACACTAAGGCACCAAGAACCAGCCAAATTCTAGTGAATATGGGGTTAAAGCGAGAGTACCACAGCGGGAAAATGCACCAAACAGGTAATCACCCTCGAATGTTACCTTCGTGTTGAGAAGCGTTGTGCCAAGCAGACACATCTGGTGTCTTCGATTCCCGAGCGTCTGCAGGCCTACCGCAACCTAGCTAAAGACAACGGATTGCAACCACTGTCCTGTATACTGCAGGGCCGAAGACGTGGTTGTGAAGGGTTAGATGTCGCAAACAGCATCGTCCATCAACAGCGCCGACAAGCCCAATCAAACTTGGACCGAGAGGCTCCACGAAATTCGCACCGGGTTCGAACGCCCATTCTGGGTAGCGAACATCAGTGAGTTGTTCGAACGTCTGTCCTATTATGCTGCCTTTGCATCGCTCCCGCGATATCTTCATGAAAACCTGAATTTCGGCGTGGAGCGCGCGAGTAGCTTGGCCGGACTATTCGGTGGCCTGGTCTGGTTTCTGGCCGCATTCGGCGGTGCACTCGCCGACCGAATCGGCTTTCGGCGTGCACTTTCACTTGCCTACCTGATTCTCACAATTTCTTATTTCCTGCTCGGATCAATTGCCGCGCCTTGGCTCGCACCAGTGCGCAACGCGATGCCCCTGGTGCTGCTGGTGACTGTGATCCTCATGTTGCCGGCATTGGGAGTAGCGCTGGTGAAGCCTTGCGTGGTCGGCACCACAGCCCGCGCTTCAAAAGAGAGCGTTCGCTCCATCGGTTACTCCATCTACTACACGCTCGTAAACATCGGTGGGGCAGCGGGCCCATTTCTCGCGGGATGGGTACATCAGCATTTCAAAGTCGAGAACGTCTTCCGCATGGCGGCTGCAAGCGTCTTCCTGATGTTCTTTGCCGTACTGTTGTTCTTC
>JAFAGX010000224.1 GCA_019237515.1 Acidobacteriaceae bacterium | reverse complement strand
GCTTTCTCGACCGCTCGCTTGCATATAATGGCGCATTGCCAAACTGCCGACACGCTCGGCGATGGTGTACAACGTCAAAGGGCAGCCCGATCATTCCCTCGTGTCATTCTTCTTCGATGGGAACCAGGGGAGTCGAGGACGACAAAGGGCTGAATGCGTCCCTCAATGCACCGAGCCTTTTAGCTTTTGGGTTGCCATCGCAGACAACTCTGGTCGGCACCCGGTTGGCTATACCTATATTTGGGAATCGCTAAAAGCGGCGGCGACAGAAGCTGGGCTGGGACACATCAGCTCACATTGCTTTTGCCACAGCTATCGCTCTTGGCTGGATGCTCTGGGAGTCCTGATCGCAGCGCAACAGAAACTCATGCGTCACGCTGATATCCGCACGACGATGAACACGTACGGTGACGTTGTAACCGCGCAAGAATCGGAGGCACTGTCGCGGATCGCGGCGATGACTTTTGATAAACAGCTCACAAGGCGAACTGAAAACAAAGATATGCTGGGGTGGGAGCTGGGAATCGAACCCACAACGTCCGGAGCCACAGTCCGGTGCTCTGCCAGTTGAGCTACTCCCACCGGATTTCTTGATTATAACAAGCGACCACGAGCTCTAGTTGCCACTTACGGCAATAATCCTTTTACTAGCGCCACCTCTTCAGACTTGGCCACAGCTGCGCAAGCGTTCCGAACTTCGCACCGCGGCAGATGTAGATATCAATTTCCTTTTCCAGCGCGTAGGGGTTATCAGCGGAAGTTCCGACATAATCGACTTCCTGGAACAACTCCTGCAACTTTTCTTTGCTGTCGTCCAAAACGATCAGGCAATTCCCCGAGTATCCGCGCGGCCCCCACAAAAACCAGGTCTGGTGTCCGCTTAGCGACTGCGGCAACCCGTATCGACGGCCGAGAAAATCGATTGCGCCAGCCTGCCCATAATTCTGCGCAAAGATCCCGCAACTGTGCCGCTCTTCAGGCGCGAGTTGATTCCAGGCGACTGCCGTTTCCGCGACAATCTCATTCCATCCAAACTGATCGGAATACCACTGCGGCAAAGCCGCCCGCGCATGCGCATGCTCCATGACTGGAAGTTTGAAAGGCAAATATTTTGTGTATTCAAGAAATCTGGATGGCGAGAAAACCGGAACCGCGACTGGTATCAGGTAAATTCCGTTGAGTGCGATCACCGCCGCAATGGTCGGCTTGAGCCAGCCCCAGCGCGGTTTCGTAAAGGCCGATTCAAGAATCACTGCGCCGGAAGCCATCAACATGGGATAGATCGGCGCCAAATAGTAGTTCTTGCCATGCAGAAAAAACAAGACGCCATAACAGACCACATAACTCCAGCCGAGCACACGATACATCTTGAGTCGTGGCGAGACAAAGAAACCGATTAATCCGGTCAGCCAGATCGGCGCAGTAAGAGGCCCAACAAGCAGCGTCTGTTGAAAGAAATATTGTCCAGCGGGAAGCACTACATCCCGCCCCTCCGCCCGGACGTTGTGCATTAGCTCCAGAAATGGCCAATGATAATGCACGTTCCACAGTAGATTCGGAAGAAAAATGAGAAAAGCTGCCGCGCCCCCAATCCAAATCCATTTATTCAAAAAAACTCGCCGCTGTTCCGTGAGAAGAAGGCCAACAACAATGCCGAATCCAAACAGTGCGATGGAATATTTCTCCTGCATTCCGAGGCCCGCGACCACACCGAAGCACAGCCAATAGCGCGGATCGTTGCGCTTAATCGCAACAATGGCGAAATACGCGCATCCCATCCACAAGTTCGGTTCCAGGCAGTTTGTGCCCAGTAAGCTGCCATTCGACAGATACTGTGGCGCGAGCGCAACGGTGATCGCAGTCAGCACCAAGGCATAACCGCGTCCGCCCAGTTCGCGTGCGATCACCGCAGCTTGCACGACTAATAGCGAAGTTGCGACCGCAGGCATTAACCGAATGCTGCGCAGCGAGTCGCCCAGCACGCCTTGGCAGATGTGAAGCAGAAATGGAACGAGCGGCGGCTGGTCAACGTATCCCCATGCCAGATGATTCGCGCACGCGATGTAATCGAATTCATCGCGGAAATATCCGTAGCGGTTGTTGAAGTAAATATGAAAAACCAGTTTGACCAGAGCGATCGCCCAGATCACGGCCATTCCTGTCGCAACCGTTTGCTTATGTTGATTCGCCGTGATGGAAGGAGCGCCCGCCGCCATAAATTGACACGAGAGAGCCAATTATAGCGGCTGATTGAAACTGAAAATCGAATCCGTAGAACAGAAGGGAGGCTACCGTCCGACCCCGACGTACTCGAATCCCATGGCACGCAGACGGGTGGAGTCTAAAAGATTTTTGGTATCGATAATGAGCGGCCGCTTTAGCAGTTGCTTAATCCTCGCGAAATCGAGCGCCCGGAATTCCGGCCACCCAGTACCCACGACCAGCGCATCAACGCCTTCCGCAACTGCGTAGGGCGAATCGCAGTAATTCACGCTGCCATTGAGCTCTGTGCGTGCTTCCGGGATGGCCACCGGATCGTACGCTCGAACTCGTGCGCCGTTTGCAACCAAAGTTTTGGCGAGGCGCACGGAAGAAGAACCGGCCACCGAATTCGTGTTCGGTTTAAAGGCGAGGCCGAGAATCCCGACATCTTTGTTTTGCACCGACTTCGCATAACGCGCGATCTTGTTCATCACCTGATCCGGCAGATTTTGGTTGACCTCGCGTGCGGCTGTAAGCACTTTGAGCGGAACTCCTTTATCCCGAGCCAGACCGGCCAACGATTCCATGTCCGATTCCGCAAACAAGCCGCCCATGCCTGCTCCCGGCTGCAGGCAGCGGGGTGCGATTTTTTTGTCCAAGCCCAGAGCGAGCGAGAGATTTACGGCATCCGCACCGACGCTCTCGCAAAGGCTGGCAAGTTCATTGATGAATGAAATTTTCGTGGCTAAGAATGCAGTCGTTGCTTCGCGGACCAATTCCGCTGTTTCGTGATTGGTCACAATCACCGGAACTCCGCGCATGACGATCGAACGAAAAATCTGCTTCAGGGCCAACACCGCATCGTTTGAAGAAGTGCCCAGCACAATGCGATCGGGCCAATTGAAATCCTCAACCGCGCAACCCAACGTAAAGAACATCGGTTGTGAAACGATGGTCGCCTTTAATGTCGCTTTTCTTAGCTGCTCTTCAAGTGACGACGCAGCCCCCACCGGAACGGGTGTAACGATGCAAAGAATCGGGGGCTTCGAAGTAGCCCGCGCAATCCGTAGAGTTAAATCTGTCAGATACTGCGGAGCATCTTCCGCCAGGAAGATGATTTGCGCTTTTCGCGCAAATGACTCCACGTCCGTTGAATACGAGAGCCGGCCCGCCCGCACGCTTCGCTTGATGATTTCTGCCAGATTCTTTTCGTGGAAGGGAATTGTGCCCCGCGCCATTTCCACCATGCGGGAGCTATCCGGATGACAACAAAGGACGGGAGTGCCAAAATCCGCCAGGCAGGCAGAAACCACGGTTCCGAGATAACCAGCCCCGTAAACCCCGATCTGCATAAGCCCTCCGCCCCCGAGGCGTAGCTGGAACACACTCGCCCGATCCAGGCTCCAGCTCTTTATTACGCTTAGGGCCGTTGTTTGACAATGTACAGATGGGGCATGTACGTCGACCTAAAAGCCGCATCCGGCGCGGGAATTGGGACGATGGCCTGTCGGGGTCGCATAGAGGGATCTACGGGGAGTTACCGGCTTACCAGGCTCCG
>JAFAGX010000668.1 GCA_019237515.1 Acidobacteriaceae bacterium | reverse complement strand
ATCTACGATGCGACGAATCATTATTGTTCCACCGTGTTTTGCATCGGCAGAGCTATGGAAACTACCTGGTCGCCCGGCTTGAGGCCGGAGACGATCTCCTGCAAATTGCCAGTGATCTGATTCCCGGTAACAACCTCCAATCTTTTGAAATGCCCATTGCCGATCGGCGCATAGACCCATTCGCGGTCGTGCAGGTGCAAGACGGCACTGGCTGGAATGGCGGCATGCGTTTGAGGCTGCTTGCCGTAAAAGGTTGCGGTCACGAACATGCCCACGCGCATCACGCCGGGATTCGGAACTTCGATCCGCACTTTGGCGGTGCGGATATTGGGATCAAGGATGGGGAGAACATTATCGATCCGGCCTTTAAAAATCTGTTTGGGATACGCATTAAGGTGGATGTCGGCCGATTCGCCCACGCGAACCGCATCGAGGTCGTTCTCGTAAACGTCGCACATGATCCAGACGTAAGACAGATCGGAAATGGTGAACGGATTGGGGCCGGAAAGGCCTTGAACGCCGGCAGCATTCGTGACCTGCTGATCGGTGATCACGCCGGATATGGGTGCGACAACGTCAACGATGGCCGAAGGATGGTCTTTATCGACATTGAGGAGCTTCAACTGCTCCAGCGCGGCATTCAAATCTGCCGTGGCATCTTGTTCGGCGGTTTGCGCGGTCTCGAGTGCGCTCTTGGCAATAGCTCCCTTGTCGTACAGAAGCTGAGCTCGCTGTAACTGAACATGTGCCAGGCGTTCATCATTCACCGCCTTAACGTAAGTCTGATAAGCGCCGGAAACGTCGTTGCTCTGGACACGAAGCAACAGCTGCCCCTTTTTGACGACATCGCCGAGTTTGGCCTTGACTTCCACCACTCGACCAGCGGCAAGCGAGATCACGGGCACGGCACGAGCGATATCGGGCTGGACCACGCCGGTAACGTTCAAGCTGGGTGAGGCTTTGTAGGCGATTGCGGTCACCAATGGGAATTGATCAGGATGTTCGACTGGAAAGTTGTTGGGGTCGAAGTCGGCTACCACTTCGGGTTTGGGCGGAGCCTCGGCCTGCGGGTTGGCCTTGCCTTCGTTGCAGCTCACCGATAACAGAGTCAAAGCGATGCAAAGAGAGGCAATCCAGATTGAACGAACGCCGGCGAAGGTTGTCATGGGATCACCTCCCGCCCGACGGCCATATTGAGCTGGGCAGCGGCAGTCAGGTATGAACCAACCAAGTTGATGTAATTCAATTGCACTGCACGGTAGTCGGATTCTGCGTTAAGAAAATCCAGCAGAGACGCACCGCCGTTACGATAGGAAAAGAAAATGGTGTCGCGCACGCGGACCGATTGCTGGAGGTACTTTGCCTTGTAGGGACGCAACAGATTCAGCGTGCTGTTGATCGTGGCATATCCGGAATCGACATCGCTGAGAACGGAAGCTTGGGTCGCATCGCGCAATCGTTGGTTGCGTGTGATGTCAAGCTGCGTGCGCAGTTTTTCCCCCTGATTACGGTCGAAGATGCGAAGCGGAATGCTTACGCTGACGCCCAGCGTATTGACCGCGGAGGGATTGTTGGTCGAAGCATTATGCGTGTACCAGGCCGAAAGTGTCGGGTCGGTAGAGCCGTTGGCGACGGCCAGTTTGTGGTTGGCTTCAGCTTCATCGATGGCCTCAATCGCAGCTTTCAAGTCCGGACGGGAATCGAAGGCCATTTTTCGCAAATCATCTTGCGGCAGCAGTCGGTCGCTGAAATCGTACGGACCGGAAACATCGAACTGCTCAATCGGAGTTCGGTCATTTAGCAACGTGAGCAGTTGAATCTTGGCGGTACGGAGGTTGACTTCAGCGGTTTGGAGATCGGATTCGTACTGCACGCGTTGCAGCTCCAGGCGGTCAAAATCGATCTGGGCGATGTCGCCTGCGTCAAAGCGGTCCTTGCTGATCTGCAGGACGTGGTCGTAATACGCCAAATTGTCCTTGGCCAATTGCAGCACGGCTTTCGCTTGCAGGGTGGAAACAAAGGCGCTGCGCAGATTGAACAGCAAGGTGCGGTCGAGATCTTCGTGGCTGAACTGGGCGACCATCGTGGCTTTCCTTGCGCTTTCAAGCCGCAGTTGTCGTTTGTGCCGGCGCTCAATCAGGTAGCTCATCCCCGGTGACTCGAAGGTTCCGGCGAATGGTTGCCACACGCCATGATTCGGAGCGATTTGAGTCCCATCTACGGTGAGGTTGAGGCTCGGATTGGGTCGAAGGTAGGCGGTAATTTCCTCGGCCCTGGATTCATCAACACTCAACTGATCCGCAAGTAAAGTTGGGTTGCTGGCTTCAAAGCGGCTTCGTATCTGCTCCCATGTGAGCGCCTGTTGCGCAAAGGCGCGTACCGAATAACTGAGCAGAAAGACAGCGGAATAAAGCCAACGCGTTCTTTGCATCCCATCGACTCCATTAAGTAGACGGTCGCCCGGACTTCAGCCGTGGCGAAAAGACGGCAACTGCAATGTACGGCTACTTCCGGAAAGTTCGCTCGCCAATACGCAAAAGCGAGCGGATTACGAGATAAGGCGGGCGGGTGGGCCGCGGGAAGCAGTTTCGCGGTTGGGGGCTGCTTTCGGCTTGTCAGGGCCTGCAAGAGAAATCAAGCGACACGAGTCGTCGCAAAAATGGCGGAGGATGGTGGCCCGCGGTGAAACCAGCGTGCCAGTATGTGTCGTGGTTTTGGCGGCGGAATGCTTCAGTTGCCTCGTCGAGGGACTCGACTCCTCCATCTCGGAGCGCATGGCATTAAGATCGTCGGTCGCGGAAATCACCGGAAACAATACGATCAAAGCGCATCCGAGAAGCAAGAGTGGGCGATATCGACCGAATTCCTGCCGCCGACACGCGTGCGACGGGTTATGCACCCATATCCAGACGCCGGGTACCGCAAGTGCCAGCCAAAGAAGGTTGAGCAGCAACTCCATTTTTGCAGTTATAACTATAGCAAAACTAAGTGTTACGACTGCTTTCAATTGAGTGGCGCGAAAACATGGGTATGGCCATCCAGATTTGTAAAAATATGCCGGGACCGTTACCTCTCGGGGATTGTCCGTATATGATTGCACCTGCTGGCCGGCATCCAAGCGTTGGCGGTGGTTTATGCGTATTTGGTGGTTCTGCTCTCTGCTAGCTCTTTTCTCGGCTTCAATGACGGTTTCTGCGCAGGTGCGAGGTAGCCGCGGTTCTGGCACCACGCCCGGAACAAACACAACGATACCCTCTGGCAATAACAATGGAACCTCTTCGGAGGTAACCGCATTCCTTTCTGGAAAGGTAAGTCTAGACGACGGCGGCCGGCTGACGGACCCGGCGGCAATTCAGATGACTTGTCATGGCCAGCGGCACACGGCCGCCTATACCGATTTGCATGGGTCGTTCAGTTTTCAGTTCGGCGACACGAGTTCAATCGGGGTAGGGGATTCGAGTGACGCCAGTTCTACCATGATGACCCGCAGCGATAGCCTGCGGGACGAACGTAACTGGCGTGACTGTGAAGTTCAGGCAGTATTGGCGGGATATTCGTCGCCAGTGATTGAACTAGCCAGTCGACTGAGTAAGCTGGAGAGTGTCGACTTGGGTACGATCACCTTACATCGCCTCGAGCATGTTGAGGGAACCAGTATCAGCGTCACGAGCATGCTGGCTCCCAAGCCCGCCAAAAAGGCACTCGAAAAAGCTCGCGACGAGGAGAAAAAGGGCAAGTGGGAGCAGGCGCAGAAGTCGCTGGAAAAGGCGGTTGAGATTTATCCGAAGTATGCGGTCGCATGGACAGAATTGGGGATGGTGCAAATCAGGCAGAACGATTCGGCGTCGGCAAAGAAGTCGTTTGAGCAATCGATCGCGGCCGACCCGAAGTATGTGAACGCTTACGATGGTTTGGCGCAACTGGCCTTTCACGCGAACCAATGGGCGCAGGTGGTTGAGGTTACCGACAAGCTTCTGGGGTTGAATCCCGTCAATTTTCCCGTCGCGTATTTCCTGAGTGGGGCGGCCAACTATCAGTTGGGAAATTTTGATGCAGCAGAAAAGAATACCCGCCAGGGGATCCGGGTGGATGACGCGCATCAAGCGCCGAAGCTGCAATATCTGCTCGGAATGATTCTTGCGCGGAAGGGGCAGTATCAGGAAGCTTCCGAGCATATTCAGCAATATCTGAGCGTGGCCAGGGATCCCACCGAAATTGAAGAAGGGAAGAAATTCCTGGCCGAGATCGAGCGTGCCTCGGCAAAGCCAAATTCTGCGGCGGTGCAGGAGAAGAAGTAATCCGGGCCTCTAATCAGTAGTGAACAGAGGCAGATTCCTCCCGGCAGCCTATCACTATCGGCGGCTGTTCCACAGTTGTGCGGCGGCGAAAAGTACAATCGCAATCGCGGCGGCCACACCGAACGGAATCTTGGAAGACTCCGGGTTGTCCAATGAAACCTCTCTTCCAGGAAGATGCAAGCTCATCATGGCGGCGAGCATGCCTCCGATGTTGCGCATGGTTTGAAGGAAGCGGCGTTTCCAGATCACGACGAAAAGCGCCATCAGTCCGGCAATCACGACGGTTACAAACAGCACGGTAATCAGATTATGCGGGCCGACAAAAGCTCCCAGAGCGCCAATCAGCTTCCAATCGCCGGCGCCGAGACTACGGATCAGCACAAAGGGCAGGAGAATCAGAAGGCCGAGTCCTGCGCCCACCAGCGAATATCGAACGCCATACCCACCCTGGGCGAGCGAATTCAGGGCGATTCCGAGCAAGAGGCCCGGAACAGTCAGCCAGTTCGGAATGCGCCGCCAACGGTAATCGGTGTAGCCCGCAATTGCGCCGACGATGGCGGCGACAATCCAGACTGCGCGCGGATTTACCAGGAATGAGATGTGATGGGGGTCGATGCGCGGATTCTAGAATCTCGCAGGTGAGCCGTCAATGCCGAGCGTAAACCTTGCAAAAGGAAAAGGCCCGGGAAACCCGGGCCTGAGGAAGGACAAGAAAACTAGCGGCTCAGCGCGTGAGAGTTGGTGCGTTCTGCCACGACCCGACGAGCGTTCTCCGCGAGCTGCTTTGCTTCGGGCATGAGATCGAGAGCTTTCAGCACCAAGGGATCGGCTTCCTCTTTGACCTTCAAACCTTCATTCTGACCGAAAGCGTCGATGAAGATTTCGCTCTTGATGTTGGCGCGCACCCACTCATTGTTTTCGACGAGATCAGCCTCACTAAATGGAATCTTCTCTTCGTCGAGAAACTTGCGGAAGTCACTCATGGTTACATCATCAACCTCGAATTTCTCGGTCGGATGATGGTTGACGACATACCGCTTGGCAAAGTTGAAGAATGCATAATGTGCCAGGAGTTCGTCCTGGAAACGGTTGGTCTTCACCGGCGGCACATTGTAATCGGGCGTGATGCCGCCGCCACCGTACACTGTGCGGCCGCTATCGGTCAGCTTTACTTCGCGGTTGGCGGTGTTGTTATCGGTCTCGCGTTCGAAGTAGTAATCATAGAGCGAAATGTTGGAATAGTCGCGCTGAATGAGCCGGCCGCTTGGAGTGTAGTACTTCGCGGTAGTCAGGGCGAGGCCAGTGTTTTCAGCCAACGGATACACGGTTTGCACCAGTCCCTTGCCGAAGGTCGTTTCTCCAACGATCAGACCCCGGTCGTGATCCTGAATGGCTCCAGCCACAATTTCGGCGGCGGAAGCCGTGCCACGGTTGACCAAAACTACTAAGGGGTAATCCTTTCCGCTATTGCCGTGCGTTGCAACATAGCGCTTCTCGGGCGAATTTCGTCCATGGTGGGACACAATCAGCTGGCCTTTGTGCAGGAACTTGTCCGCAACACCCACGCCTTCGCTGAGCAATCCGCCAGGATTGCCGCGCAGGTCGAGCACCAATCCCTTGAGATCCCCCATCTCATCCAGCGCTTTCTGGACCTCGGCCTCGGTGGTCTCATTAAAGCCGCTGACGTGCATGTAACCGATGCCGGGGCGGATCATGAAGTGCAGGTCGACGCTGTAGCGTGGAATCTCATCACGAATTACGGCGAATTCCAGCGGTTTGTCCAATCCTTCGCGCAGGATAGTGATGTGTACAGTAGTGCCCTTGGGACCTTTGAGCAGATCAGCCACGTCGCTGGTGCTCATATTGTCTGTGGATTTTCCGTCAACGGCAACGATGATGTCACCCGGGCGGATGCCCGCGCGATATGCCGGTGTGCCAACAAAAGGTGCAATCACTATCACTTTATTATTGCGCGGACCGACGGTCATGCCGACGCCGTAGTACTTGCCGCGCTGGTCTTCGCGAAGGAGCGAATAGGCCTTGGGATCGAAGAAATTGGAATGGGGATCAAGCACGTGGAGCATGCCCGGAATCGCGCCGTTGTAAATCGCCTTGTCCGCATTTATCGGTTCGGCATAGTTCTGCTCGATCACGTTGTAGACCTGCGTAAATTGGCGCAAGCTGTCGCGCACGTCCGTATCGCCATTCGACGAGGCTGCAGGTGTGATCTTCTGGCCGAAGACCATTCCGAAAAATCCGCAAGTTATAAGGACAAAAACAATCAGGAAGAGAGTGCGACGCGAACTACCAACCATGTTTCAATTCCTTCGGTTTCGGGCTGGAAACACGCCCAAGTCACCGCATTCTAGAGGCAGTATAGCATGTGGGATTCCCGCGATCCGGATCGAATTCAGCACGCCGGAGACCCTAAAGTTACTGCCCTGCAAATAGATGCGCCGGAGTGGAACCGAGATGCAGGGGAGCACCTCGCCGTGATAGTAAGTCATAGATTTCAGACACTGGCAGTAAATGACCGGATGGCTAAGCTGCCTCTCCGGGCTGGGGCAGCGCGCCGATCTGTTGCAACAGTTCCATCATGGCCATCTCGACCCAGTGCTCGCGGATGCGTCCGTTCTCCAGACGGTATATATGTATTTCGGTCCACCTGACGCGCTTATTTGTAGGCGTTTCCCCCGTTAGGGAACCTCGGTGGGTGGCGAGGGCGGAACTCCTCTCGATAACTTTGTCTCCCGCCGCAATAAGATCTTCTTCGGTGACAACAACGTCGGGAAACGCCGTGTTCATCATTCTCCCGATCTGTCGGAAGCCTTCGAGGCCCGGCGCCAACGGGGCGCGGAAGTGATGAGTGAAGTTTTTGGCGAATAGATACGTGACTCCCTCCACATTATGTTCGTTCTTAAAAATTCGGGTGAACTCACGAACAACCTGTTTGTTGTGTTCTTCCTGGTTGTCCTTGCTAGCCGGCCCGGCGGATTCGGAAAAAGGATAGCCCTTTTCACCCTGGTTGCTGGCGATCAGGTTGTAATCCGTGAATATTACATCGCCACCAGACAGCTCAGGGCGATACGCCTCTTCGAAACGTTTCACGGCTTCTGATTTGCTGTGCGCTTCGTGGGCGGCGCGGTCTTGGAAAATGAAAAAGTGGACAAAACGAGTGAGATCATCCTGCTGCTGCCACGCCATGTACACGCGAGTGCCTGGTTCGTGGCTTTGTACGTAGGGGACAAATTCTTCAATCGCGCGCTTTACCTTCTCAACGCCTGCGGATCGAACCTGATACTGCGCCACTGTATAGATAGGCATTGCTCATCCACCCTTTCTTGAAACAGTTGTATTCTCGATTGAAAACGCCAGTTGCTGACCAACCGTGAGCCAGCGTCATTGTGGAGTAACGAGATGCTGCTTCGTTTTGCGATCTCCCGACAAAAAAGTGGCAAATTTCTGCGCGATGGTGCCCCATCCCATCTCATAGCGCTGTGCGACATCGCGCTTGGTGAAGTCTTCGTGGGTGATGACCAGTTCGCTTTCTTCCCCATGCGCAAGGAATTCGACCGTCACCAGAGTGATTTCGCTGGGATTCTCGAGTCCCGACCAGGTGAACGCCAGCTTCTTTGGCGGATCGATAATCTTGTAGGTGCCAGTGTGTTCATGAACACGATCCTTGGTCCGCATGATGATGCGGAAAGATCCGCCCACCCGCACGTCGAGCGAAGCCTCGGCCGAGATTACATCTCCGGGGCACATCCATTCCCGGATGCCCTCCGGATCTATCCATGCCTGGTAAACAACATCGCGCGGTGCTGGCATGCTTCGACGTATGACCACTCGATGTCTTCCATCAGCGGCTCTTGCCATGTGCGGCTCCTTTTTTCTTCGAGGCGTTGAATTTTCGGGTCACATAGGCTTGCAATGCATCCATGCGCGTTTCCCAAAATTCCCGGTAATGTTCGAGCCACTCGTTTGCTTCTCGCAGCGGTCCAGGCAGGATGTAGCAATGGTGCTCGCGACCGTTAATTTCCCTCCGGATCAAGCCGGCACGCTCAAGCACCATCACGTGCTTCGAAATTGCGTTCAACGAGACCGGGAAGGGCTCGGCAATTTCATTGATGGTGGCAGGGCTGCGCACCAGCGTCCTCAGAATGGATCGGCGCGTGGGATCTGACAGGGCTGAGAAGACCAGGTTCAGATCCGGTGGGCTCGAATGATATTCAACCATGTGGTTGAGTATTATTCACGTGAGCCGAAGATTGTCAAAAAGATTTTTGTAAAAACTTTGTTAATTCGATTCGGCGGTCCCGGCGAGGTCTTTGGCCAATTCCGGCGGAGCTTTCGTCGCACCTTCCACCACTCGAACCCGGCGAGCCGCCATGTTCACTGGCTCAAGGCGAATGATTTCGCCGTGCTTGATCTCGACCCGGAAGCGGAACCATTCGGTGCGGAATAGGCGTCCGGAAGCATAAAAGGTCATGGCGGCGCCGATCTGGCCTTGGTAGTCGTCACCGGTACACGCAAAAAGGTTCTTGCCCAGCTCTTCAACCCAGGTCGTGCCGCCCACCAGAGGTTCATTGATGAAGGAGCGCAACGAGGGCACAGCCATGGAAATCCGCCGCAATTGCACCATCTGGAGCAGGACCGAAATGCGGGCAAGATTTGTGACCACGATTCTTGCCTGGCGCGACGACAGCTTCTCGAGTTTGATATGCAACTCGGGAGACCATTGGCGCTCGAATTCTTCGCGGGCCAGAGCCAAACTCTTATCGCTGGCCTCGGCGTAGCGCAACGTAGCGCGCGCTAGAACAATGCTCAGGATGGTGGTAGCCACCGTCGCCACTAGAGGGATGTAGGCCAGGACCAGCGTGAATGGAAAATTGATATGGCTGAACCACTGCATTGGTTGCGGCCCTCTGACTGAGTGCTTTAAGAGCAGCAAAAGTTTAGCCAAGCAGCAGCCAAGGGCACAGTTGTCGAAGGTCTAAGAAAACCTTCTGATCGGATTTGAGCCTTTAGTGACCTTGAGCAGGTAAGCACACGACCGCGGAAATTCCGCAGAAAAAACCAAGCCTATAATCGTGCAACCTCTAAACTGGTATTCGATCTCAACGGCAGAAGAGGAGGCATTCGTGAGTTCTCTCGCAATGTTTAAGCAAATGCAGAAAGAGGGGTGGGCGCACTTTGGTCCGCTGGAAATGATGACGACCCAGCCGGCGGCGCGCCTTCTGCACCATGCCGGCGTGAAGTCTG
>JAFAGX010000573.1 GCA_019237515.1 Acidobacteriaceae bacterium | reverse complement strand
GATGATGGGGCCATGGTCGAGCTCTTCATCCACGAAATGCACCGTGCACCCCGAAACCTTCATTCCGTAAGCGAATGCCTGCTGTTGCGCTTCCAGACCGGGAAAGGCTGGCAACAGTGATGGATGAATGTTGAGAATCTTGCCGGGAAACTGGCGCACAAACCAGGGCGAAAGCAAGCGCATGTAGCCGGCCATGCAGACCAGATCAACCTTGTGCTGTTGCAACACGCCAACTACTTCACGGTCATGATCTTTGCGTTCTTTGGCCGCCGATGGGATCACAACCGCGTTCAGGCCGAGTTTTCGGGCGATATCCAGACCTCCCGCGTCGGCGCGGTTGGAAATCACGACTGCGATTTGCGTGTCCGGAATCTTGCCGGCAAGCACATTCTGCGCAATGGCTTCGAAGTTGGAACCGCGGCCGGAGATGAGAATGCCGAGATGCTTCATGGTGCAATGTTAATCCAGCGAGCAAACGCGGAATGCAGTATAGTTTTCTTCATCGCATGTACCAGGATTTCCATGCTATCGACCGCTGGACGAAGAAGAAAGTGCATTGCCTGTACCAGGCGCTGATTGTGGCCGTGGCTACGCGCCATGCGGATGCGGTCGACATTAAATTTCTGGTTGATGGGCGGCCGGTCTGGATCGCCCTGCCGCTGCCTGCTTGGGTTGAGTACAAGAACCGCACGGGAAAGATGATCACCGATCCGCTTGCGATCGAAATTGCCGGGCATTACCTAAAAACTGCTTTGGAATCGGGCGAGGGGGTTGGGCAAGAGATGTATGCACTTACCGTCCAGCAGACCCTGGCTCACCTGGAGACGGTGGTTCAAGAAGAGGCTGGCCTTCAAGCTTCGGTGGTTTCCTAAACATCGGTTTTTCAACCAGTTCTAGCGCTCACCATTGTCAATTCGGTCAGAGAAAGGCAAAATACATAGTCGCATGAGTTGAGCTGCACACCACGAGATGTGCCGTGAAGTGTTTCATCGCCGGCCACCTACTATCCCCCGGTGCTTAAGCGCGAAATGCCCAGTTCATCGTCAGGAGAACTTATGGCCACCACGACAATGGACGTAAAAGCTGCTCCCACCCACAACAGCAGGCTTGCGGAATGGGTTGAGGAAATAGCCAAGATGTGCCGCCCCGATCAGGTGCACTGGTGCGACGGCTCGCAACAGGAATACGAGCACATGATTCGCATCATGGTCCAGTCGGGCGTTGCTATACCTCTGAACCCCGGGAAAAGACCTGACAGCATCCTGGTGCGATCGAATCCGGCGGATGTGGCGCGGGTTGAAGCTCAGACGTTCATTTGCTCCCTGGATAAAAACGATGCCGGTCCCACGAACAACTGGGAAGACCCGGCGGCGATGAAAGAGACCTTGCGCAAGCTGTACGCAGGCTCGATGACTGGGCGAACGATGTACGTGATCCCGTACAGCATGGGGCCAATTGGCTCGCCCATCGCCAATATTGGAGTCGAGCTTTCCGATTCCCCTTACGTTGTGGCGAATATGCACATCATGGCTCGGATCGGTACGCCGGTGCTGCAGGTTCTGGGCAGCAGCGGTGAATTCGTGCGCGGCCTGCATTCGATTGGAGCTCCGCTGGGACCGCAGGATCCCGATTCCACGTGGCCTTGTAATCCTGATTTCAAGTACATCTGTCATTTTCCGGAGACGCGTGAGATCTGGTCCTACGGTTCTGGATACGGCGGGAATGCGCTGCTCGGCAAAAAATGTCACGCTCTGCGTATAGCCTCGGTGCAGGCGCGGGATGAGGGCTGGATGGCCGAGCACATGCTGATTCTCAAGCTCATCAGCCCATCTGGTGAAGCCAAGTATATGACCGGTGCGTTCCCTTCGGCATGCGGCAAGACAAACCTTGCCATGCTGATTCCCACGATTCCTGGGTGGAAAGTCGAAACCATAGGCGACGATATCGCGTGGATGAAATTTGGCGAGGACGGGCGGCTATACGCCATAAATCCCGAAGCCGGCTTCTTTGGCGTGGCGCCCGGAACCAGCATGAAATCGAATGCCAATGCGATGCTGAGCGTCACGCACAATTCTATTTTTACGAATTGCGCCATGACCGCGAGTGGCGACGTTTGGTGGGAGGGCATGAGTGAGCAGAAGCCGCCGGAACTGACAGATTGGCTACGGCGCCCTTGGACGCCAGCATCAGCGAGAAAGGCTGCTCACCCGAATGCACGCTTCACCACCCCCGCAAAGCAGTGTCCGGTGATTGCGCCTGAATGGGAAGATCCCAAAGGCGTGCCGATTGATGCGATTCTGTTTGGCGGACGGCGCGGAGGCATCGTTCCGTTAGTGACCGAATCGTTCAATTGGCAACACGGCACTTTTCTGGGAGCGACCGCAAGCAGCGAAACGACCGCGGCAATCGTCGGAAAAGTTGGTCAATTACGGCGGGATCCCATGGCCATGCTGCCTTTCTGCGGCTATCACATGGGAGATTATTTCGCGCACTGGCTGAACATCGGCCAGCAGTCAACCGCCTCCAAATTGCCCAAGATTTTTTATGTGAACTGGTTTCGGCAAGACGAAAACGGCAGGTTCTTGTGGCCCGGCTACGGTGAGAACAGCCGCGTGCTGAAGTGGGTTTTCGAGCGCTGCAATGCCAGGGTGCACGCGCAGGATACTCCGATTGGGCGACTTCCTTTGCCGGAGGATCTGGACACCAAGAACCTGGACGTTTCTGCAGACAAGCTCTCGAAGCTGCTTAGTGTTGACCTCGATGGATGGTTGGCAGAGGTGCCGCGCATCCGCGAGCATTTTGCGATGTTCGGCAACCGACTTCCCCAAGGCATGCGCGCCGAGGTGGATGCGTTGGAGCAGCGGCTGAAAGCAGCTAAAAAGTAAACCAGCAATTTTCGTCGATGGCCGAAAAAGCTCCAACTAGCATTGATGAGTATATTGAGCGTTTCCCGCCTGAAGTGCAGCAGCGCTTGCAGAGCATGCGGCGGACCGTCAAGAAGGCCGCGCCGAAAGCCGAGGAAACAATCAGCTACAAGATTCCTGCTTTCCGCTTGAATGGGATGCTGGTGTGGTTCGCGGCATTTAAGAACCATATCGGTTTTTACCCTGGCGCCGAAGCCACGAAGGTATTCAAGGACAAGTTGTCGGCTTACAAAACCGCGAAAGGCTCGGTGCAATTTCCCTTTGACCAACCCCTTCCTTTGACTCTGGTGACTCAAATCGTGAAGTTTCGCGTCGAGCAGAACCTGAGCAGGAAATAGGCCAGAGCAGCAGAATCCACGTGAGTGTCGCAAAACAACAGTTCACAGTTCCCGGTTCTCAGTTGCCAGTGCGAATTCCAACTACTGCCATCATGCGTCCTGTGAGGCCTTTTTCAGCGCGATAAGAAAACAGCAGGTCCGGGCGGCAAGCGGTGCACAGTTCTGAGGCAGCGATGTTCTTAGCCGAGACTCCTGAGTCGATTAATTGGCGTCGATTCGCTTCAAATAAATCCAGGAAGATCCTCGTAGGGAGTTCGCTATGGCCAGGGGCTCGAGCCGTAAGGAAGAGCAACGGATACTTCTCGCGGACGGAATCAGATTCCTTGACTTCGCGAAATAGATCCGCGGCGTAGGCAAACTGCGATT